>JBAQNK010000066.1:0-3151 GCA_049303695.1 Minisyncoccia bacterium
TCTATTAAAATAGAATCCACTTCGTCAACAATCGCAAAAAAATGTCCTCTTTGAACAAGATCATTTACAGATGTAGATAAATTATCTCGCAAATAATCAAAACCGTATTCATGATTTGTTCCATAAGTAATATCTGCAGCATAAGCTTGCTTGCGCGTGCAAGGTTTTAGAAATTCATAAAGAATTTTAAATTCTGATATTTTTTCTTCATTTTCATTTTCCTTATGAGCTCTATCATATAAATAAGAAACGTTTTGTGAATTTATTACTCCAATAGACAAACCAAGGAAATCATAAATCTGTCCCATAAGCACAGAGTCACGACGAGCAAGATAGTCATTGACTGTAATAACATGAACGCCCTCTCCTGCCAATGCATTTAAATATGCTGGCAATGTTGCAACTAAAGTCTTACCTTCACCTGTTTTCATTTCAGAAATTTTACCTTTATGTAGGGTAATTCCTCCTATAAGTTGAACATCGTAATGTCTTTCTCCTAGATTTCTTTTAGCTGCTTCACGAACCAAAGCAAAAGCCTCTGGCAAAAGATCATCTAAACTTTCCCCATTTTTCAATCTATCTTTAAATTCTTGTGTTTTCTTAGGAAAATCACTATCTTGCAATTTTGAAATCTCTGCTTCAAAAGCATTGATTTTTACTACTGTATTATTTGTACTTTTAATGAATTTAGAGCTTGTATCCCCGAATATTTTATTAAATAAAGCCATAACTAATATATTAGCACAAAAACAAAAAACTTCCGATTTTCATCGGAAGTTTTTTAAGAAACTAAGCTCGTTTCTTTGTTGTCTTTTTTGCTTTCTTTGTAGCCTTTTTTACTACTTTCTTTGCTTTCTTTTTTGCTGCCATATTATTATTTGTCGCTTGTCTCAAAAAATGAGACGCACGTTAAATTAAATTTTTAATTAGTTTGCAATAATCACGACCTCAAAATATTTCTAAAAATATTTTAAAATAATTATTGCGAGGAACTACTTTAATTATCTCGCATAACAAAATATAATACAATCATTTTTTAACAAAACTGTGGATAACTTTTTATTTTGAAAAAATATTTCTAACAAAAAAAACAAAAAGTAATTTAAGAAAAAAAATAATATACAGATTTTAGAGACTTGCGAGCGCAACGGCGCGAGTACGAGGAATTTTTTAGCAAAAAAATATCCGTGCTCTAAAATTTTTATATTATTTTAAAAATATATAAAACAAAACCCCGCACTAGAGCAAAGCTCAGTGCGGGGCTAGAAAATTGCTCTCATTTGAGGCGGGTCATGGCTAAACTCCAACATATGTGCCTATGTGAGTGCGATAACCCGCCACAGATGAAAACAATTCTGTGTTTACATTATAACATCATTGAAAATAACAAACTAGTCGGGGCACTGGGATTTGAACCCAGAGTCTCACGAACCCGAATCGTGAATGTTACCGTTACACTATGCCCCGTTTAAAGCTCGTTCTAAAATATGTTCTACTATATGATGCGATTTTGCACCAACTGATTCACAAGATTCACAAAAATGAGAATCTTTTTTTAAGTTAGGTGAGAATTCAACATTGTCCAAATAAATCCTTCCGTTGGAACTTAAAACAAAATCAGCTTTTAAATAATTTGAAGCGCCAAGATGATTGTAAATATCTTTCGTAAGATTTGCTAATTTTTCTTTTTCAATTAAAGAAAAATTCCCTGGGAGAAAAGTATAAACATCTTCTCCTCTAAAACCAGCGACAGAATGCATCGTCGCATCTTTACCAGCAATCAATTCTTCAACTAAAATACTTTTTTTATGTTTAACACCGTCCATTATCGCGTCAGTTAATTCAACAAAAGTTTTTGCGACATGTACTCCCATATCAAGGTCAGACGTAAAAGATTTAATCATCCATGGAGACGAAAATTTTTCAAAAACGGCTTTTGCTTTTTTAAGAACATATTTTTCAACAGGTCCGTCAAAATCTTCTTGATATAAAGGAATGATGATATGTTTTGGAATAGTCACTCCGATTTTTTTCATATGTTCTTCTAAAATCGCTCGGCTATTGTTGAGAGCAAAAGAAAAAGAAGAAACTCCAGCGTTCGGTATTGATAAATTTTTTAAAACATTAGAAAAACTAGGATGCGTTGAATTCCAAACAACATCAACTTTATTAATAAGATCTGCTGGTTTTATCGGAACTCCCCCCGCATGCCATACACCTTCTTTATCAATTAAAATATCAACTGGTTTCCATTTATCAGACAAATCAAGAATATGAGAAATAACATGACTGCCTTCTTTTAAAGAAGTTTCATAATAATCTCCTGTTCCACCTCGCAATATTCCAACTCGTTTTTTTTCTTCTGCCATCGTCATATTAGTATAACAAAAAACACCCCGCTTACGCGAGGTGTTTTTTGTTTTTCTGCCTCAAAAGCAGAAATATGCTGTTCTTTGTTTTGTTTCGTTCTATTAACTTAGGACTTTCCCTTATTGTCAAATTCTTTTTAGGACATTGAATTATTGTCCATTGTGTCGTCAATTGAGCGACACAATACCGACTCAATAGATCCAACCTCTCCGAGGTCTGGTCTCGCTTGAGGCGAGAGCCACAATCCTGATAAATCAGGATTGGGACATTTTTCAAATTGAATTATTCCACGAGCAGCTTCCGCTACCCGTGCCTTGTTACGACTTAGTCCCTGTCACCGAGCTTACCTTAGGCCCTACTTATGTAGAGACTTCGGGTACTCCCGGCTCCCTTGACTTGACGGGCGGTGAGTACAAGACTTGAGAACGTATTCACCGCGGTTTAGCTGACCCGCGATTACTAGCAATTCCGGCTTCATGGAGTCGAGTTGCAGACTCCAATCCGAACTGGGGCCGCTTTTAAACGATTAGCTCAGAGTCGCCTCGTCGCTGCGCGTTGTAACGGCCATTGTATTATGTGTGTAGCCCAGGGTATCAAAGGGACATGCTGACCTGGCGTCATCCTCTCCTTCCTCCCCCGCCTAAATTTTCAAATAATTTAAAAACTTAGGCGGGGGCGGTCTCGTGTGACACTTGTAACACACAACGAGGGTTGCGTTCGTTACCCCACTTAAGGGAACAATTCAAACCACGAACTGACGACGGCCATGCATCACCTGTCC
>JBAQNK010000067.1:0-13241 GCA_049303695.1 Minisyncoccia bacterium
CTGTCTATTTCTTTTTGATTAAGAATATCTTTACCAACCAAAGCCCCAGCTATTAAATTATTTACTTTAAAAACTGCATCTCTTACTCCTTTTCCGTCTTCATCTCTAAGCTCATGTGCCTCGTGCGCGCCCGTACTTGCTCCAGATGGCACAGAAAAGCTTCCAAACAAATCGCCAGAATAAACTGAAACCTTAAGGGAAGGGTTCCCGCGTGAATCCTTTATTTCTTCTGCTAAAATTTTTGTAATTTTATTTTCTTCCATAACCTGTTAATTTTAACATATCTTTGATAGTATTAAAAATATGCTTAATAAATTAACAAAAATAACTTACAAATATTTATTAAAACCCATATTTTTTAAATTTGACCCCGAAAAAGTCCACGATCACATGACAAATGTTGGTATTTTTCTTGGTAAATATACAATTACCAGAAAATTAACTGGGTTATTTTTTAGATATTCCAATCCTGTTTTGGAGCAAAAAATTCTTGGTATAAATTTCAAAAATCCAATTGGGCTTTCTGCTGGTTTTGACAAAAACGCAACATTAACAGACATTTTACCCGAAGTTGGTTTTGGTTTTGAAGAAATTGGTTCTATAACTGGCGAATATTGTTCTGGTAATCCAAAACCAAGACTTTGGAGATTAAAAAAATCTAAATCCTTAGCAGTTTATTATGGTTTAAAAAATGATGGATGTGAAGCAATTTCAAAAAGACTACAGAACAAAAAATTCAATATCCCAATAGGCATAAGTATCGCAAAAACAAATTGTAAAGAAACGGTTGATACTGATAAAGCAATTCTAGATTATTTCAAAGCTTATATTGCTTTCCAAAATATTGGTGATTATTTTACAATAAATATAAGTTGCCCAAATGCTTTTGGTGGCCAGCCTTTTACTGACAATAAAAAACTTGAATCTTTAATGGAAAAAATATTTTCAATTCCAAAAACAAAACCGATTTTTATTAAAATATCTCCTGATTTAAGTAATCAAGAAATTGATGAAATAATTAATATGGCAGAAAAATTTAAAATAGACGGTTTTATTTGCACAAACTTAACAAAAAATCGTGAAAACAAAAATATAATAGATGAAAATATTCCAGAAGTTGGTGGATTAAGCGGAAAAGTCGTAGATAGTATGTCTGATGATTTAATAAGATACATTTATAAAAAAACAAATGGTAAATTTGTAATTATGGGTGTCGGCGGAGTATTTTCTGCAGAAGATGCTTATAGAAAAATAAAAGCAGGAGCTTCTCTTATACAACTCATTACAGGAATGATTTTTGAGGGCCCACAATTAATAAGCGATGTAAATTTAGGATTAGTAAAACTCCTAAAAAAGGATGGTTATAAAAATATTTCTGAAGCTATAGGAAAAGAATAATATTTTATTTTTTAGTTAAAAGAATCATCAGATCTGAAACATTTGAACCTGTTGCTCCAGTCATAATCATATCGCCAGATTTTTGGAAAACTGGGTAAGCATCAAAACGGTCAATATAATCATCCAAATTAAGACCTAATTTTTCTATCTTTTCTGAAGTAACTTTATCAATCACAGAACCCGCAGAATCACTATTATCCATGCCATCTGATGCAAGAGATAGAAATACCGAACTCTCATCAACAAGCTTCATTTTAAGCGCTTTAAGGCCCATAAATAGGTTTCTGCCACCACTTCCACCCTTCTTTGTAACCTCAAGTTTCGGCTCTCCTGCTGCAAGAACAACTGTGTTGTCTTTTTGTGCTCCAAATATTTTTTTTAAAGCTTCATCTACTTCTTCATAAAGTTCTGTTGAAACAATATTTGTTTCAAAACCAAGTTCTTTAGCTTTTTTATCCATAGCTTCAACTGCAGTTTTATTTGAAACTAAAACAAAATTATGAACTTTTTCAAAATATTTATCTTCTTTAGGCGTCTCAACTAAATTAAATTCACCTAAATTATTTTCATCAATTATCTTTTGAATATCAACTACGGTTGTCTCATCTTTATAAGTTGGACCAGAAGCAACTTCATTAAAATTATCCCCGGGAACATCAGAAAAAATAAGTCCGATCACAGTGGCTGGATAAGCTATTTTTGCTAATCCTCCTCCTTTAAGAACAGATAAATGTTTTCTAACATTATTCATTTCGTTTATTGTTTTCCCCGTTTTCAAAAAATTATCGTAAATATTTTGTCCTTGTATACATTCTTCTTCTGAAGAACATAAAAGAGCAGATCCCCCACCAGAAACGATAGCTATTACTAAATCATCTTCGTCAGATTTATTTACTATTTCTAATATCTTTTTACCAGGTTCTATGTTTGCCTCTGATGGCCTTGGATGTGTTCCTGCAAATGTCTGTATATAATCACAACTAACTTTATGAAGACCAATTACAGCACCCTCTTCTATTTTATTACCAAGTACTTTCTCTAAAGCTAGAGCTCCATCACAAGATGCTTTACCAAAACCAACAACCTTTATCTTTTTAAATTTAGACAGATCAAAACTTTCATTGTTTATCTTTAAAATATTATTTTCTAATTTAATGGAATTTAAAATAACCTTTTCACTATTTATAGAATCAAAACCAACTTCCGCTATCTCTAGAGCCAATCTACGATTTTCTGTAATTGCTAAATCATTAAAATTTTTAATTCTATTTTCTGTCATATTATTTAATTACATTCTGTGGGTTACCTGAAATAAACCCTTTAATATTTTCTATTGTCGTTTTTAAGATATCTCCTTCTGCTTCTTTGGAATAAAAAGCTATATGAGGGGTAACAATAACATTCTGCATTTCCATCAACAAATGATCTTCAACTAATATTTTATAGTCGACTTTTTCTTTATTGTCCGTATTAAATATTTCATTTTCTATTTTTAAATCCCTTTCCCCTTCCAAAACATCAAGTCCAGCACCAGCAATAATCCCATTTTTAATTCCACTTATTAATGCTTCTGTATCTACTAATGCACCACGAGCGGTATTTATAAGCAAAACTCCCTTTTTCATTTTAGAAATATTGTCTTTGTTTATTAAATGATAATTTTCTTTAGTATAAGGAGTATGTAAAGTTATAATATCAGCCTCTGAAACAACTTCTTCTAAAGTTTTATAAACAACATTGTTCTCATTTGCAAAAGCTAAGTCTGGATGAGGGTCAGTAGCTATTACTTTCATATTAAACCCTCTTGCCATTTTAATTAAATTCTTTCCAATTCTTCCTGTCCCCACTACGCCAATAGTTTTTTCATTTAAATCAAAACCTTCAAAAGATTTAGAAAAATTAAAATCGTTTGTTTCTCTTATGTAATTATTTGCTTTTAAGACATTTCTTGAAAGATTCAACATTAAAGCAAAAGCAAATTCAGCCACAGTATGGGCCCCATAAGCAGGAACATTTGAAACAACAATTCCCTTCTGTGCACAATATTCTAAATCAATGTGTTCAAAGCCAGTTGAACGAGTAATAATAAATTTTAAATTTGGCAATAAACTCAAAGCTTCCTTATCTAATAAAGAATTAATAAAAACAGAAATGATTTCACAATCTTTAGCTTTGCTGATATTGTCTTTATTTAATTTTTCTTTACAAAAAGAAACTTCACAATCACTAAAAGAACCTTTTAATATGGACTCATCTACTGCAGGTGATTCAAAAAATGTTATTTTCATAACGTTAATTATATCACATAATATCATCCACAACTAAAAGCTTATGAGGATGATGATGCCCATTTATTATCCTAACTTTACCCTTAGGAACATTAAAATATAAAGCCAAAAGCTCTATCACTTTTTTATTTGCCATATTTTTTTCTGCTTTTTCTTTAACAAAAATCTCAAAATGATCTGCAGATTTTTTAACTATATTCTCTTTTTTTGCCCCAGTTGCAACTATCGCTTTAATATACATTATTAGCTTAAGAAAATTTTATTTATTAAAATTCCTAAATAATTGGCAATTATTATAACAATAGTTGAAATAAAAACATGCTCAGAAATTACATGGAGTGGCTTTTGATTTGTTTCTTTAGCAATGAAATAACTAGCGCAACTTATTAGAATAGTCCCCCATAATATACAAATTATTATTGCAGTCTTTAAATCTAAAAAAATGACAGGAACAGCAAAAGAAAGTGCAAATATAAATTTAAATAAAAATGTTGATACAGTTGCTGCCCAAATTTCTGCCGAGGAAGAATTATTTTCTGCTTCTTTTGAGATATGAATACCAAGTGCATCAGAAAAAGCATCAGCTATAGCTATAGTAAAGATACCAGCGATAACAGCCAATTTAAGATGCGTACCAGAATTTAGACCAATCATTAAACCTAATGTCGTAATAACTCCAGAAGTTAAACCAAAATTCAAACCTACTTTTATTGCTTTTTTCATATACTTTAATTAAATAAATTTTTAATAAATGAAAAGAAACCTTTTGTTTTAGTTTCTTTTCCAAGATCTAATAAATTTTTATCATCCACAACCACTATCATTTCTTCCCCTTCTTTTGCAAAACCAAACCTTTCCCTAATATTTTCCTCTTTGCCTTTATCTGTATTTAAGTTTGTAATATCATATATAAGTTTTTCTTTTTGTTTTTGCAATTCTGAAATTTTATTTTCAGCAATTTTTTTATTTTTATTAGTATCTTGCATTTTACCAATTAATTGAATAATACTCCAAGAAAAGACGATAATAAGAACGCCCAATAAAAACAAAGCAATTTTTGATTGCATAATATTTCTAAAACCGCTCCTTTTTTGAAAATCTTTCATTATATGATACTATTATAGTATGCTTTTCGATAAAAAACATCAAAAGAAAATAAGAGTTATCTGGTCAGTTTTATGCATTCTCATCATAGTAAGTATGATTTTGCTTTACTCACCAATCTTCCAATAAAATAAAAGCTGACAGGATTAATCACCCGAACGCATCATTTTCAAAAATACATCCTGCGGGATATTAACACGACCGTGCTCCCGCATTTTTTTCTTGCCTCTTTTTTGTTTTTCAAGTAATTTTTTCTTACGAGAAACGTCTCCTCCTCCCACAACCTTACTGCCGTGCATCATAACGTCCTTACGAAACGCCTTTACTGTTCTAGATGAAACAATACGCCCAAGAACACGGCCTTGAATTTTCGTTTCAAATAGTTGACGTGGCAAAATAGAATGAAGTCTTTCTGCTGCTTTTTCAGCTTCTTCTTCAGCTTTTTTTCTAGAAACAACTCTTGAGAAAGCTGGAATAACTTCATCAGCAACTAATAAGTCTAATCTTGTAACACTTGCTTCTCTCATTTCTCCTATTTCATAGGAGATTGAAGCATAACCAGACGAAACGCTTTTCAATTCATCAAAGAAATTTCGCATTAATTCTCTTAATGGCATTTTTACTGAAATAACTGAACGACTATCTCCAAAATTTTCAGTTTCTCCAACTTCTGCCTCGTGATCAAAAAGAAGTTGCATTATATTCCCTAAATAACCTGCTGGAGTAATTATTTTCATATCAATCCAAGGCTCAAAAACATTTTGGATATTTCCATCATCAGGAAAAAAATATGGCGAATAAATCTTTTCTTTCTTACCGTTTTTCATTAAAACCTCATATGTAATAGACGGCGTCGTTATAACTAATTTTAAATTAAATTCGCGTTTTAATCTTTCTGTGATTATTTCCAAATGAAGCATACCCAAAAAGCCACATCTAAATCCTCTTCCAAGAGAACCTGAAGATTCTTCTTCATATGAAAAAGCTGAGTCTGAAAGTTTTAATTTTCCTAATGCTAATTTAAGTTCAGAAAAGTCATCAGCGTCTTCTGGAAAAACTGAAGCCCAAACAACTGGTCTAGGTTGCATATAACCTGGAAGTGGCGGTAATTGATTTTTAAACATCACTATAGTATCTCCAACGCTTGCTATTCCGGGTTTTTTTATTCCTGTTACGATATAACCAGTATCTCCTGCTGATAAAAAATCTCTTTCTGTTTCTTCTGGTGAGAATGTCCCAACTTCAAGTGAATTAAACTTTTCTCCTGATACAGAAAAAACTAAACTTTCTCCTCTTGAGACCTTACCGTCCAAAACTCGAACAAAGACAATTACTCCCCTATGATTTGAATATTTAAAATCAAAGACAAGAGCTCGTAAATTACTATCTCCTTTATAAGTTTCTGTAGGCTGTGGAATACGCTTAATAACTTCATTTAACAAATCTTCCACTCCCTCTCCTGTTCGTCCTGAAACTAAAAGAATATCATTTGAATCACAATTTAAAAGTTTTACAACTTCTTCTTTTACTTCTTCCACACGAGCAAGGGGTGAATCAATCTTGGAAAGCACTGGAATAATTTTAAGTCCTCCTTCACGCGCCATAGCAAGCGTAGTAAGAGTTTGAGCCTGAACTCCTTGAGTTGAGTCAACAAGCAAAATAGATCCTTCTACGGCCTTTAAAGCACGAGAAACTTCATACGAAAAATCAATATGCCCAGGAGTATCAATTAAATTTAAAACATAATTTTGATTATCATGTTTATATTCCATTCTAACTGGCTGCATTTTAATCGTTATTCCTCTTTCTCTTTCAAGTTCCATAGAATCAAGAACTTGATCACGCATTTTACGCGCTTCTATCGTATGTGTTATTTCAAGCATCCTATCTGCTAAGGTAGATTTACCATGATCAATATGCGCTATAATGCTAAAGTTTCGGATATATTTTAAGTCCATGAAAGTATACTACCAGAAAAAATTCTTATTTTAAAGCCCTTCCTGAGGAGGAGCAATAACTTTTGCTCGCCAAAACTTAGTTCTTAGAGTTTTAACAAGATCTTTCAATTCTTCATTTTTTAATAAATATAGAACCAACACTCCAGCTAAAATTCCAAAAACTCCGGAAATAAAACCTTGGAAAAATATTCCCCAAAAAGTATTTGTTCCAAAAACCGGAGAAAGTATATTCAAACTCAAATATGAGACAAATCCTATAAAAAAAGACGCTCCCAAACTTTGGAAAAAAGTCTTGAAGATAAATTGTTCCTTTTTAAGAAAATCTTTTTTAATAAAAAACCAAAGAAGAATAAGATTTATTATAGTTCCAAGAGAATACGCAAGCGGAAGCATCAATACCTCTGTTCCAGGAATGTCGGAAACTTTTAATAGCGATTCTATAAAACATTTAAAAACAAAAGAATTCTTAAAAATAAATAAGAATAAATAAGAAAACAACACGATTGACGAAGAAGAAATAAAATTTATCAAAAGTGGTCTTTTAGTATTACCGCCTGCATAATATGCTCGTGCGAATAATGCAATTAATCCCTGTGCCATTATTGAAATTGAAAAGATGGCAAGCGACGCAGCCACAAGACGGGTATTTTCCCAAGAAAAAGATCCAGAACCTAAAATAACACGAACAATTTGTGCACGGAGAACTATAAACAAAAAAGTTATCGGCAAAGACCAAAATATTATTTGTCTTGCTGCAGACTTTAAATGATTTTTGAAATCTTCTATTTTACCTGAAGAAAATGATTTGGTTAAAGTTGGGAAAGCGGCAACAGCATAAGAAAGACCAATTATTCCTAAAGGCACAGATTGTAAATTTAAAGAAAGATTAAAAATAGAAATTGATCCCCCTTTTAAAAAAGAGGCAAAAGAAATAATTAGGATCAATGCGATATTATTAAAAGAAAGACCTAATGTTCTAGGAAGAGAAATTAAAACAGCTTTTTTTATATCTTTAAAATTAATTGATTTAGAAAAACTAGGAGCAAAACCACAACCTGAAGATGCAAAAACTTGAATCAGAAAATGCATAAGAGCTCCGAGAACTACTCCCATAGCAAGCCCATAAATCCCAAAAATCGGATACAAAAACAAAACACCAAAAATTATCCCAAAATTATAAAAAATAGGGCTTAATGCGTAAACAAAAAACTTACGAAAAAGTTGAGTTATAGTCCCAAATAAATTTGAAAGGCCTAAAAGAATTGGAGACAAAAGCATAATACGAGAAAGCTCAACTACTTTTATTTGTAATACTGGAGAAAACCCTGGAGCAATGAAAGTAATAACATACGGCATTAGAAAAAACGCAATAATAGAAACAAGAGCCATCACTGCAAAAAAAACAGTAAATACATCGTTTAAAAACTTTTTTGCTTCTTCTGTAACTTTTTCGCCTGACATCCTGCTTACAATAAAAGGAATTAAAACGGTTATTGAAGCAAGTGACGCAATGGAAATAAATATTAAATCTGGAATTCTAAAAGCAGCATAATAAGCATCAAGAGACAAAGAAGGACCTATGAAATGAGCAATAAAACGATCACGAAATAATCCTAAAATTTGAGATAAAAAGGCAAAGAATCCCAAGAGCAGAGCTGCCTGATTTACATTTCCGAATTCTTTGCCGAAAATTCTCAAGATTTTATTCATCTCTCATTTAGTTATTATTTTCTTTTTTAGAGTCTTTAGTAGTTTTTTTTGAACTATCTAAAACAGAAGTATTTTCTTTTAGAGAATCAACATAACGAGATAAGTCTTGGCTTTGAGGGAAGATTGAAAGTGCAGCTTCTGCATACAAAAGAGCATCTTTACTATTACCTTCATTCTTTGATATTTGAGAAAGCATAATTAATGCATCAATGTAATCACGTTTTAAAGTTAAAGTTTGGATTACATAATCTTTTGCTTCTTTTATTTTCCCATCAAGAAGATATGAATTTGCTATAGAAAACTTAAGCCCAGGATTAAGAGGATTAAGACTTAATGCTTTATTGTAGGCTTCAATTGCTTTATCGTAAGCTCCAGCCGCACCCAATGGAGCAATCACATCATAAATAGAACCAAGTATTTTATAATTCAAATAATTAGTTTGATCATAAGAAATCGCCATCTGAGCACCACTTAATGCTTGATCAAAACTTGCCTGTAATTCAGCTTTTTCTCCATCAGTAATAGATTGACCTTTTACAGCCAAAGAATTTAATTTAGCAATATAAACTTGCGCATAAGTACGGAAATATAAATCATTTGGATAAAGCGCAATCGCCTTATTTATTGCAGCCTCGGCATCTGGAATTGTTTGAGCAGAAAGAGTTTTTTGGAAGTATGATATGGAGGCAAAACGTTCTACATATTTAAAACCAGCAGAAGCGGCAATAACCATAACAACGACTAAAAGTAATATTGAAAAAAAACTTTTACGTGGATCATCTAATAAAGAAAAAGTAATCTCTCCTTTTTCTTTATTTACACTATAAAGACCTATAAATATTCCAAGGAAAGCAAAAGCTAAAAGAAATAAAGCTAATCCTATGGGATAAACAAATGAAAAAACAAATAAATAAAGAGACATAATGAAAAACAAAATTGTCTCCAAATTTGTCATATTTTTTTTCTGCATAATAAAAAGAGTTTTAAATCCAGAAATAAGAAGAAAAGCAAAAAATAAAATCCATGCCAAAATTCCTAAAGAGCCAGTCATAATAAAGAAGGTTGGCAACAAACCAGAACCTGTATTAAAAGAGGCATCCCAAAAACGAGTAGAGTTGATAACGGATGGTTTATACATATCCCATACTTGCATAAATCTGTTTGGACCTGCACCTAATATTGGATCCTTCGCTAGAGCGTCTTTAGTAACAGCCATTGTTGAAGAAAAAGAAGGCCTAATTTCAATGTTTGAAATGTTTAGACGATTTGGAATAAAACCACCAATAAACTGTCCCGCCATAAGAAATAAAAGAGAAATCATAACAACAGCAAAAGAAATAGCTGGAAAGGTTCTTTTATTTTTTTGAGATTGCTGTCCAGTTAAAGAAAAAGAAACTTTATAAATAAAAATAAATAAAGCAAAAATCCCTAACACGCACCATAGAACAGAAAAATTAACAGCGATAATTAAGAAAACTGATAAAGCCATCAATATGCCAAGAAAAATTTTCATCATTTTTGAAATTGAGAAGAATTCAATAACAAAAAGTGAAATAATTACCAAGAGTCCTGCAAAAATACCGAAAGCATTCCAAGAACCAAGTAAATTATCAATATTTCCATTTAAAATACCTAAAGATAAAGTGTGAGGCATTAATAAATGCAACATTTGAAAAACAAACAAAGCTACAGAAGATATAATAGTTCCCCACAAAACCATTTTTGCTTTTTTTACATCTTTTAAAATGACTGAAGAAGTAAGCATTAATAAAAATGCGGAAAGTATAAAATAGAAAGTTCCCATATCAAACATAATTCCAAAAAAAGAAACTTTTTGTGTAGCAGAAAATAATGCTGATATAAGAAAAACTAAAACTATTCCAAAACCAGAAAATAAAAGCCATGATTTCGGAAAAATAATCTTCCCGTCAGAAAAACGCGCTGCGGCCCAGAATATTATTGAAATAACTAATCCTGCAATTAAAAGTAATCCCTTGGAAGTCTCAATAGGAATTTTAGTAAAAGGTAAAAAGAAAACTGGCAATAAAACCACGACAACAAAAAGAGACCAAAAAGAAATTCTGTCTAAAATATTTGATAACATAATTATTTTTAAAAGACTAATAAAAAACTACGACTCTTATAATCTTAATATTATACTATAAATTAATTTAAAAACGCAAACCACGTCGCTTGCAAGCGACGTGGTAAATAAAATTATTTTTAATGAACTACTTTAAGTAAATCACCTGTTCTATAAAAATCTCCTGCAACCAATCCAGCACCTGCTGCAGCAGCATTATCAGCATATTCTGTAATTTGAGAAACATTTAATTTACCGTTTATAGTTAATTTTTGACTAGCAACAGTAGAGTTAAATTCTCCGTAAATTAAAGATTCTGTTGGTTCACCACCGACTCCTCTGTCTTGATTATCTATAACTAAAATATTATCTGTAGTATCTAAATTATATCCTGCTTTATTTCCAAGAAAAATATTACCTGTACCTGTAGTATTTGAATATCCAGCTTGATAACCAACAGCTGTGTTGTTATCCGCTTTGTCAGAATAAAGAGAATACATACCAAGTGATGTTGAATAATTTCTTACAGCATCAGCTCCCCAGTTATTATATCCGCCAGATCTATAACCAATATTTGTATTAGAAGTACCTGTGCTATTCCATGTATTTGTTTGATACCCTATGGCTACATTATATAAACCTGATCCTGAAAAAGCCATCGCACCAGAACCAATAGAAACATTTCCTATTTGTGTTTCAGGATTTGTTGCACCTCCATTTGAATTACCTATCGCAATGTTATCACCATTAGTTCCTGCGGGAGAATTAAAATTACCAATCACAATATTATTTGAACTTGCATTAATTCCTATATTTTGAGTACCCATTAAGATATTTCCAGAACCTGAAGTTGGACCAGAAGTTGACCAGTATCCATCAGGATTAGAAGATAAAATAATATTTTGAGAACCTGTGGTATTTCTATATCCTGCCCAAGCTCCAAGAAAAATATTGTAACCACTTGTAGCTTGCTGTCCTGCTCTGTAACCTAAATAAGTATTTCCATATCCAGTTAAATTACTTGTACCTGCATATGAACCAACATAAGTATTACCTTCTGAACCTGTATATGTCTCTAAAACACCAGCTTGATATCCTATAATAACTTTATCTGTTCCTGTAGTATTATTCAAACCAGCTTGATCTCCAATAAATATATTTCTCGTTCCAGTTGTATTTTCTCTACCAGCCTCAAAGCCTATAAATGTATTATTAGATGCAGTTGTATTTCTAAGACCAGCATTTTTTCCTATTGCCGTATTACTTATTCCTGTTGTATTCGCAAACAAAGCTTGCAACCCTACAGCTGTATTATCTTGACCAGTAGTATTACTATATAAACTTGATGTCCCAATAGTAGCATTATTATTTCCTGTAGTATTTGCTGCTAATGAATCATACCCTATTGCTGTGTTATTTTGACCTCCAACATTTAATTTTAATGAATTAACACCAATTGCAGTATTTTGTGATCCAGTATTTGTCATTAATGAATTAAACCCAATAGCAGTATTATCAGATCCTGTAATATTTGAATATAATGCCTGTAAACCTATCGCTGTATTCTCAGCTCCTGTTGTATTTAAATATAAAGCCGTAGCTCCTATTGCTGTATTACTTATACCTGTTGTATTACTATATCCAGATTGAGATCCTATAAAAGTATTTGGAGTTCCTGAGGTATTACTTTTACCTGATTCAAAGCCAACAAATGTATTATTTGATGAATCATTATTCAATCCTGCACTTTTACCAACAAAAACATTGTTGTCTCCTGTTAAATTAGCTACTCCTGCAAAATGTCCTAAAAATGTATTCTGTTTACCTGTTGTATTGCTTTCACCTGACGAATTACCAATTGCTACATTGTAATAACCTGTAGTATTTAATGTTAGTGAATAAGCTCCTAATGCAGTATTACTATTTTGTGTATTTCTATAACCACTTCTATACCCAACAAAAGTATTTTCTGTTCCTGACACATTGGAAAATCCTGATGAAGCACCAACAAAAGTATTATTGTCATTATTATTTGAAAATCCAGACTCCCAACCAATTATGGTATTATACTTTCCTGTTATATTATGTATTCCAGCTTCCACGCCAATAAAAATATTTCTTATCCCATCAACACTGTCTCTGCCTGCTTGTGAACCAACAAAAGTATTTTCTGTTCCTATGGTGTTCAAATATCCACTTTGAAAACCAACAGAAGTATTATTAGTTCCTGTTGTATTACTATATCCAGATTGAGATCCAATAAAAGTATTCGGGGTTCCTGTGGTATTTGAATATCCGCTTTGAAAACCAACAGAAGTATTATTGGCTCCAGTGGTATTACTAAATCCACTCTGGTACCCCATGAAAGTATTTGGAGTCCCTGTGGTATTTGAATATCCTGAAGATGCTCCTACAAATGTATTTTCATAACCTGAAGTATTTGAATATCCTGAGGATGCTCCATAAAAAGTATTTTTACCACCTGATGAATTATTTTTTCCTGAATTAGGTCCTAAAAATGTATTACTATTTGCTGCATCTATTCTTCCAGCTTTTTCATTATTTACTCTAATATTAAATGGAATATTGTCTATAGTTCCAATGAAGTTTGTTCCATCTACTGTTCCTGAAGTTCCTGTTAGATCCCAACCTGTTGGAGTAACCACTGTACAATCTGGAGTTCCTGGTAGACATGTTGGA
>JBAQNK010000068.1:0-2479 GCA_049303695.1 Minisyncoccia bacterium
CCAACGGATGCAGCTTGGTTTAATGAATGGCCACGTCCAGGTGAAATAGGGAATTCTATTATTACAGGACATTCTGGGTGGAAAAATAATATACCTGCTGTTTTTGATAATTTATACAAATTAAACAAGGGAGACAAGCTGTATATTACAGATGATAAAGGAGTTGTTGTTTCTTTTGTAGTTCGTGAAATTAAAAAATATGATCCGAAAGTGATCGCTCCAGAGGTCTTTATTTCTGATGACGACAAAGCGCACCTTAATCTGATTACTTGCACTGGCACTTGGAACGTTATTGAAAAAAGCCGTTCAAATAGACTTGTTGTGTTTACTGATAGGGAAATATAATACTTTTTTAATCAATAAACTCTCTTTGCTATTTCTTGTATTTTATTGTAATATAACCACGAATAAATAAATTGGAAAGTCCAATTTAAACAGTAACTTACTAATAAAATAAAGACTATGAAGAAAAAACTTATTGAGTTGATTTTGGAGTATGGCATTATAAAGACCAACTTCAAGCAGCCAATTACATTTAAATCAGGAATAAAATCTCCTATTTATTGTAATTTCAGAGAATGTTCTTCTCATCCCGATTTACGGGAATTAATTGTTGAGAGTTTCAAAAAACTTTTTCCTGAAGAAGTTGATTGTATCTTTGGTGTTCCTGTCGGAGCTCTTCCTCATTCCGAAATAGTAGCGCGAGAAATGGGGCTACCTTCTGGATATGTCAGGCCAGATGCAAAAATTAAAGATCATGGCTTGAAAAAATTAATTGAAGGGTATGAAGACATTTCTGGGAAAACCGTAGGTCTTATTGAAGATCTTATCTCAACAGGAGGAAGCATTATTTCCAATGCTCAAATTTTGCAAAAGCATGGCGCAAGTAAAATTATTTTAGCTTCTATTTTTTCTTATGAAATGGAAAGATCAAAAAAAGAATTTGCTGAAGCTGACTTGAAATTAACTTCACTTATAACTATTTACGACATACTGCCGTTCCTTAAAAATTCACTTCCTGCTGAAGAATATAAAAGTTTGGAAGATTGGGTGAATGATCCTGAAGGATGGTTTGACCGTCATAAAACAGAATTTGAATTTGGTTTTCTTACTCAGTTGCGTAAATCTGCTGAAAAGGCTCAAAGTATTATTTGCTTCGGGCTTGATCCTGTTATTGAAGCTCTTCCAAAAGGGTATGAACAATATCGTATTGTTGGATTCTGTAGATTCATGAAAGATGTATTTTCAGAATTGAAAAATAATGGAATAAGTCCAGGGATGTTCAAGCCGAACCTTGCATGGTGGCAAGACCATGATTATCCTACTGAAAAATATCATACCGGGTCTGATGCTCTTGTAGACTTAAAAGCTATTGCTAAATTAATGTTTCCTCTTGTTCCCTTTAATCTTGATTTCAAAAAAGGAGATATCGGAACAAGTTCTGGAAAATGGGCAAGTTATGGTTACGAAAAATGGCTTGCTGACGCTGTAACAGTTCATTCTTATATGGGGAGTGATTCGGTTGGTCCATTTATTTCATATTGCAACAATGATAAGAAAAAAGGTGCTTATCTTCTTGTTAAAACAACAAACAAAGGAGCATCTGATCTGGAGCTTAAAAAACTTGCAGACAATCGTTCTGTTTATGAATTAATGGCTGAACATGTAATAAATTGGGCAAAAAATAAACCAGGGGTTGGAGCAGTGACTGCCGGTAACTCACCTGAAGAATTAGCAGTTCTTGGAAACATGTTTGCTGGTAAAGATGTTCCTTTGCTTATTCCAGGGGTTGGTAAAGCTCAAGGAGGGGATGCTGGTGAAGTTGCTCATATATTAAAAGAATCAAAATATGAACTTGCTTTAGCGCGCATCAATCTTTCAAGTGGGTTGAGTCATCCGTGGTATCAACAAGGTAAGGCAAATCCATCAGCTAATGAATGTATTGATATGATAGTTAATACACTGCGTTCGTTAAATGAAAGTGTTGGTTTTTCTTCTTAAAAATGTTGAATAATCTAAAAAAGCTTCGAAAGAAGCTTTTTTTATTTTTCTAAGATAAATTAGAAAGATTTTTTTCAAAAATATTTATTAAATCTTCAATAGAAGAATATTCAAGAATCTTTACATAAGGATTACCATAAATCATAGCTGATAATCTTTTCCCTTCAATTTTTCTATAAATACAAATTACTGGTTTATTCATTGATTGTGCTTGGCCTATTTCATATCCTACTCCAAGACTTGGGGTAGTAACTTCAGCAATGATAACATCAGCTTCTTTAACCCAAGACATATCACGTTTGAAAATTAAAGAATCAGGAGAATCTTCTCCTTCATCTGTAATTTCTTTTTCTCCAATATGTTCTGTAAGCACAGTGCCGTATTTTCCGAGTTCACGAATAATAGAAAAATAGATTTCTTGATCTTCTCTTCCTCCTCTTATTGATCCTGCAAAATATATTTTCATAAATTTATTATA
>JBAQNK010000069.1:0-2609 GCA_049303695.1 Minisyncoccia bacterium
TAAGATGCAAAAAAATATATTTTATGCTAATTTATATCTATGCGTCGGTGGCGGAGTGGTCAATCGCAATTGACTGTAAATCAATCGCCTTCGGGCTACGTAGGTTCGAATCCTACCCGACGCACAATAAAAAAATCTCATAACAAAAGTTGTGAGATTTTTTAGATGTTTAGGAAGTCGTCACAGTATTATTTCCAAGTTCTTTATAACTTGTTGGCCAAGATAAAGGCGGCAGATTATCATAAAAGCGATGCCTTTCTTCTATCATTGCCTTTTCCACATTGTTGTTAGGTGAACTAGTGTTGCTTCCTATTTTTTTTCTTTTTTTCTTAGGATTTTTCATAGGACTAAAAATTTAAAGTTTCTACCTAAATAATACAATACCTATATTAAAAAAGAAACAATAACGCTTTGCAAGACCTAGCGATACAAAGCTATTAAACTAATATCTCACTTTTGACTTTTAAAACCTATATGGTATGGTTTAAATAAAAATAGTTTTTTGAAATATGATTGGTTGATACTTTTTTGTGTATTATAAAAGTACTCAAAGAAGTATTAACCAAAAAAATAGAAATTATGACAAAGATTATGATAATTCATTTAGATAATGATTCACAAAAAATTGCTGATTCATTGCAAAAATTTTATGGAGACAAAGCAAGAGTTGATATTATGAAAATAACCGATAAACCACTCAACATTAACATTTTTTTCTTTAACGGAATGCGTATTTCCTATAATATGTATAATGAAAAAAAATTGTTAAAAGAACTTGCTAATACTAATTGGTGTAAAAGAATAGCTTTTTATGGTATTGATGAGGATGGAAATTCTATTAATAGACAAGAGGATGACTATTTGTATCATGAAAAACTAAGGTCTATGTATGGAAAAGAAGGTGAAGGTTTTTATTATGACTATAAAATATGGAAAGGACATCTTTTATCAAGTACATGGTATTCAAAAAATGATTTATTAGATTTCCTTACTCCAAAAGAAAAACCAAACTATCCTTTTACTCGAATGCAACCAGAAGATTTTGCTGAATATTAAAAATATTCAGAATTTTAAATAACCACCAAGTAGGAAACGAAAAGTGGTTATTTTTTATTTCTAATTTAAGATTTAAAAGAAGAGCGAGATTTAACTTTGATAGGACTTTTTATTTTCCCTGCCTGTCCTTTGGCATGGCCTTTCTTAGTTTCAATTAAAAGTTCATTATTTTTAACTGTCACAAAAACAGCATCACCACTTTTTACTCCATTTGAAATTATATAAGAAGCAACAGGATTTAATATTTTATTTTGTATCAAGCGATTTAGAGGTCTTGCTCCGTAGTGCGGATTGTATCCTTCTTTTGCTAAGAACGATAAAGCTTCATCAGAAATTTTAAAATCAATACCTTTTGCTGTTAGCCTATCCTTCACGACTTTTATCCTTAAGTTAACTATTTCTTTTATCGCTTCTTCAGAGAGAATATCAAACACAATAACTTCATCAAGGCGATTCAAAAATTCTGGACGAAAATGATCTTTCATCGCTTCCATAACTTTTTCTTTCATATTTACATAATCATCTTTATCAGATTTATTTGAAAAACCGATTGATTCCATTTTTTCTACAAACTGCGAACCGATATTTGAAGTCAAAATAATAATTGTATTTTTAAAATTAACCACTCTTCCCTTTCCGTCAGTCAATCTTCCTTCATCAAGAACTTGCAAAAGCATATTAAAAACTTCAGGATGAGCCTTTTCAATTTCATCAAATAAAACAACTGTATAAGGTCTGTGTCTTACAGATTCAGTAAGTTGTCCAGATTCATCATAACCGACGTATCCTGGTGGTGAACCGATTAATTTTGAAACAGAATGTCTTTCCATGTATTCAGACATATCAACTCTAATAAGAGCTCTATCGTCATTAAACATAAATTGGCTCAAAGCTTTTGTAAGCTCTGTTTTACCAACACCAGTAGGACCTAAAAAGATAAAAGATCCGATAGGTCTGTTTGGGTCTGAAATCCCAGCACGAGAACGGCGAATAACATCGCAAACGTGAGAAATTGCTTTATCTTGACCTACAACTCGCCTGCGTAATTCTTCTTCCATCCTTTCTAACTTTTCACGCTCTTCTTCAAGCATTTTTGTAAGTGGTATCCCTGTCCAACGAGCAACGACTTCTGCTATTTCTTCAGCAGTTATTTCTTCTTTCAAGATTCTTCTTGATTTCTGTAATTTTTTCAAACGCAAAAGTTTTGTTTCTAATTCTTTTTTAAGAGAAGGAATTTTTCCATAACGAATTTCTGCTGCACGTGCTAAATCAGCACGTCCTTCTGCATTTTCTGCCTCAAGACGCATCGTCTCCAATTCTTTTTTAATTGAACGAATTTCAATAACAGTTTCTTTTTCGTTTTGCCACTTAAGTTCAATTTCTTTTGTCTTCTCACGCAAATTGCCTATCTCTTTGTCTATTTCTTTAACACGATTTTTTACTTGCTTATTACTTTCACTTTCTTTTTTAAGAGCTTCTTTTTCAATTTCAAGACGCATTATTTTTCTATGTGCATCTTCTAAAACTGGAGGTTTATTTTCAAGAGCTATCTT
>JBAQNK010000070.1:0-6274 GCA_049303695.1 Minisyncoccia bacterium
TAAATGTCCAGCAAAAAATGAAAGATATTTAGAACATTTTGTTTCTGTTTTTGAAATTTATGAACTTGGACCAAAAATCTTAAGAAGATTTAAAGATGAAGGATTGATAACTGATGCAAGTGATGTATTCACTCTTACAAAAGAAGATATTGCTCCACTTGAAAGGTTTGGAGAAAAATCTGCTGAGAATATTGTAAATGAAATAGAATTAAAAAAGAAAATTCCTTTTTCTCGTTTTCTTTGGGCTTTGGGGATATTGCATGTTGGGGAAGAGACAGCGCGAGATCTAGCTACAACTTTCGGAACTTTGGATAAATTAATAAAGGCAAGCTCTGATGAGATAAATGAAATAGAAAATATCGGCCCTGCTGTTTCAAAAAGTCTTTATGAATTTTTTCATGATAAAAATAATTTGAATTTTATAGAAAAATTACAGAAAAATGGAGTAATCATTGAAAAAGTAGAAAAGAAAAAAGCTGGAAAATTTACGGGGCTTACTTTTGTTCTTACTGGAACTCTTTCAAGTATGTCTCGTGAATTGGCAAAAGAAAAAATAATAAATTTAGGAGGAAAAGTTTCTGGTTCTGTTTCAAAAAATACTTCTTATGTTGTAGCAGGTGAGGAAGCTGGATCAAAATTGAGCGAGGCAAAAAAACTGAATATTAAAGTATTAACTGAAAACGAGTTTTTAGAGATGCTTAAATAATAAAAAATAGAGCGAAATCCCGTACTGAGCTTTGCTCTAGTACTGGGACTTACTGATGCTCAAAAACTTGGTGTAAAAATAATAGACGAAAAAGAATTTTTGGGAATGATTTAATTTATGTGTTAAGAAATAAAAAAACCGCAAAATGTGCGGTTTTTAAAATTGTAAATGATACTTTGTATCAAGTGAGTGATTTTAGTTTTTTTATCTTTCCAGGGTAATAAATTTCAGACAGTCTAGAAGTTAAAAGATAGGGTGAGAGTATTGAAAAGTAATATTTTATAAATGCATCATCATCAAAAAGTCCATAAATCATACTCTCCAATCTAGATATAGTTTTTTTGTTATCCTCTTCAAAGGACATACAATCAAAAAATTTACAACTAATTTGTGAAAATCTAATTTTTTGACCATTCATAAAACCAAGAAAAGACAAACATTGTTCTCTGTAATTTTCAAGGAATTGTCTTTGAATTTTTTCAAAAGACGCAGTATAAATTACGGAACCTTTGTTTTCTAAATGTTTCCATATCCTAGCTTTATATTTAGATAAGAAAATCTCGCCATCTTTTATTTTTACAATTAATGGAAAGTTTAGATGAATCATTACTTTACCATCTAAGAAAGAATGTTTGTCTCCTGCATATCTAGCTAAAAGATAATTGTGAAGTGGAAATGACCAACAACGTTCGGCTTCAATTTCATCTATAGAAATACAAAAATTACTTCTTACAAAGGTCTCATATTCTATAAAATTATTTTTTATCCAAATGGAAGGAGGGTTTTGTTTGATACCATTAGAAGTAAATAGCTTTTTAGATAAAGGATGTGCATCAAAGACTTTTTGAAGTTCTCTTTCAGTTTTTGTTTTCATAATCTTTTTTTTAAGGAATTTAATTTTTCTATAATGGAGTATACCTAATTTTTAAAAAATGTAAAGGCTGTGCTAATGTTAAAATTTTGAAAAAACTTTACTAGGGGGTATAATAAATTTCCATGAAAGATAAATTTAAAATTTTAACAGTTTTTGTTGGGTGTTTTTTGTTCAGATTATTGCCCCTAAGAGCACCTAATGTTGAACCTATTATGGCTTCAATAATGCCTTTAGGGCGCAAATATGGAGCTTTGATAGCATTTATCTTTGGATTTCTAAGTATGTTTTTGTTTGATGCTGTGACGCATTTTGGATATTGGACTTGGGTAGGGGCTATTACTTATGGAGTTATAGGAGCAGTCTCAACGTTCTATTTTAATAAGTTTAAAACATCAGCTTTTAATTTCGCTGTGTTTGCATTTTTTGCGACAATTTCTTTTGATTTAATAACAGGAGTTTTGTTTGCTCCAATGTTTGGACAAACAATTTTGAATGCTTTAGTTTTACAAATCCCTTTCACAGCGCTTCACCTAGCAGGGAATATAGGTTTTGCTTTGACTTTGAGTCCGATTTTAAATAAATGGTTAACTAAAAATGTTGTTGTTAAAACAAATAGTTCTTTAGTGTCTCTTAAAAGAGCTTAGTTTTCTTTTTCTCTAAAATAATGTAGATTAATCAGTAAGGAGGCGTCGCATAGCGGTCTAGTGCGCAGACCTGGAAAGTCTGTGTGGGGAAACCCACCGAGAGTTCGAATCTCTCCGCCTCCGCAAAAATTATAAATAAAATATGTGTGCAAAATATCTATATTTTGCTATACTTTTAACGTGGAAATTGATGTAAAGAATCTAACAATAGAAAAAGCAAGCAAGATGATGTTCTCTGGAGAATTAACTTCGGTAGAGCTTGTTTCAGCTTGTCTTAAAAAGATAGAAGAGAAAAATAAAGAATTAAATGTATTTCTTGAGGTTTTTAGCGACGCTTTAGAACAAGCAAAAAAAGCAGACGAAATGATAAAAAATGGCAAAGGCAGTAAATTAACAGGAATACCAATAGCGATAAAAGATAATATTTTAATAACTGGTAAAAAAGTTTCTGCCGGTTCAAAAATGCTAGAAAATTATACAGCTAGTTACGATGCTTTTGTAATTAAAAAATTAAAAGAAGTTGGTGCTGTTTTAATTGGCAGAACAAATATGGATGAATTTGCTATGGGATCTTCTACTGAAAATTCTGCTTATGGTTCTGTTAAAAATCCTTTTGACACATTACGTGTTCCCGGAGGTTCTTCAGGAGGTTCTGCAGTTGCTGTAGCTTCTGGTATGGCTCTCGGTGCGCTTGGTTCTGATACAGGAGGTTCAATCAGGCAACCAGCAAGTTTTTGCGGGATTGTTGGAATGAAATCAACTTACGATACAGTTTCTCGTTCTGGAGTTATGGCTATGGCGTCTTCTCTAGATCAAATAGGTCCTTTTGCGAAAAATTCTGAAGACGCAAAAATAATTTTTGATTGTATTGTCGGGAAAGATGAAATGGATAGTACTTCTTTGAATTTGGAATCAGAAGTAAAAAATTCTAGTAAAAAAATTGGTATTCCAAGGGAATGGCTTAAAGAAGGAGTTGATAAAGAAGTCTTACAAAATTTTGAAAATACAATTCAAAAATTAAAAAATAATGGCTATGAAATAGTAGATGTAGATTTACCTTATGCGAAATATTCTTTAGCTGTTTATTACATTTTGATGCCAGCTGAAGTTTCTACAAACTTATCCAGATTAGATGGAGTCAGATATGGCCTTAGAAAAGAAGGAGAGAATGTTTTTGATACTTATAAAAAAAGTAGATCATCGGGCTTTGGGGCAGAAACTCGCAGAAGAATAATTTTAGGTACTTATGTTTTATCACACGGATATTATGATGCTTATTACAATAAAGCTTGGAAAGTTCGTCGCGCTGTAGAAAAAGAATTCAATGATATTTTTAAGAAGGTTGATTTTATAATGACACCGACGACTCCTACTCCAGCATTTAAATTTGGAGAAAAGAAAGATCCATTACAGATGTATTTATCCGATATTTTTACTGTGCCTGCTAACATTGCTGGAATTCCTTCTATTTCTATTCCTTCTGGATTTTCTTCTTCGGGTTTGCCTTTTGGTGTGCAGTTTAACGGTTCTTTGTTTTCCGACGAATCTTTATTTGCTATTGAAAAAGATTTAAGAGAAAATATATAGTATGGATATATCACAATCATTAAATTTAAATACTGCTCCGCAAAATCCTCTTTTTGATCCGACTTATTTGAATTTGGAATATTTATTTAATCAGATATTAGATTTTATAAAAAATCTTTTTGGGACAGGGACAGGATTTGGTTTAGGGCTTGGTTCCTTTTTTGCTTTTTTGAAACTCTTACTCTTTATTTTGCTTATACTTTTTATAATCACAATTATTTATTGTGTTATTAGAATATTTCAAATAAGAAAAAAAGAGGAAGAATATTTGGAACATCAAATAGCTGAATATGCGCGAAAACACGAAGAGAAAGAAAAAAAATTACAAGAAGGTGAAATGGGGCAAAAAAATGAAAAGTGGAGCAGAGTTCAAAATTATATTAATTCCACTAATACAAGTGATTGGAAGCTCGCGATTATTGAAGCTGATACCATGCTTGAAGGTTTAATGAATCAATTAGGATTTCAGGGTGAAAATTTAGGAGAAAAATTAAAATCAGCAGATCCTAAAAAATATCCAACCTTAACTTCTGCTTGGGAGCCACATATGGTAAGAAATAGGATAGCTCACGAAGGATCAGACTTTGAACTTCCTTTTCATGAAGCAAAAAGAGTTATTTCTTCTTACGAGCAGATTTTTAAGGAATTTAACTATATTTAGTTTGCTTTTTAACTATTTTAATGTATTCTTATAGATATTATATAGCGGGGTAGAGGGTAGGTATCTCCAAAGGGAGATAGCGCGAATAACCTTAAGACCCCATGAGATGTTTGTTGTATTATTTTATAGCGGGGTAGAGAAGAGGTATCTCGTAAGGCTCATAACCTTAAGACCCACGTTCGATTCGTGGCCCCGCAACAATTCGGCAAGTGACATGCCACAATGTCTGATTGTCGAGAAATATGTCGGCGTAGCTCAGTTGGTAGAGCGGAGGACTCATAAGCCTCAGGTCACAGGTTCAATCCCTGTCGCCGACACAACATAATTTGAATTTTGTTCAATTTATGTTAAGTTATAGAAAATAAAAAGTTTGCGATCGTAGCTCAATTGGTTAGAGCACCCGCCTGTCACGCGGGAGGTTGCCGGTTCAAATCCGGTCGGTCGCGCATTTATATAAAAACTTTAATTGAAAGTATCTGAAAAATATAGTAATATTTATCTTGCTATTAGCCGTTGTAGCTCAGTTGGTAGAGCACGTTCTTGGTAAGAACGAGGTCATCGGTTCAATCCCGATCAACGGCTCAGTTTTGCCACCCTAGCTCAGTTGGTAGAGCACGTCTTTCGTAAAGACGGGGTCCCGAGTTCGATCCTCGGGGGTGGCTCATGGAAGATAAAGAAAAAATAGAGAATAAAATAAAAATGATTGAAGATCAAATGGCAAGTGGTGATTTTTGGTCTGATAAAATTAAAGCTCAAGCTGTCTTGAAAGAGCTTGCAGAATTGAAAGATAAAAAAGAAGGTTTGGGTAAATACGATAAAGGTAATGCAATTGTTACCATAATTTCTGGTGCAGGTGGAGATGACGCGGAAGATTTTTCAAAAATTCTTTTAGATATGTATTTAAAATATGCTGACAAAAAAGGATGGGGAATTTCTTTTATTCACGAACACAAAAATGATCATGGTGGTTATAGAAATGTTTCTTTTGAAATAGAAGGTAAGAATGCTTATGGAATGTTTAAAAATGAAGGAGGAGTTCACAGACTGGTTCGCATTTCTCCATTTAATGCAAAAAAATTAAGACACACTTCTTTTTCTTTAGTTGAAGTTTTGCCAAAGTTTTCAAAATTAGAAGAAAAAGATTTTGTAATTCCGGAAGCCGATTTAAAAATAGAATTTGCTCGCGCTGGTGGTCCTGGAGGTCAGAATGTAAACAAGAGAGAAACAGCTGTTCGTATTGTTCATATTCCTACAGGCATTTCAGTGCATGCTTCTGGAGAAAGATCTCAAGAGCAGAATCGTGAACAAGCAATGTTTATTTTACGTGCCAAAATTTTTAGGAAAGCAGAAGAGGAAAAAAAGACAATTGAAGAAAGTATGAGAACTTCTAAGGGGACAGACATAGAATGGGGTAGTCAAATTAGATCTTATGTTTTGCATCCTTACAAAATGGTGAAAGATCACAGGACGAATATTGAAACTTCTAATGTTGATGAAGTGTTAGGTGGAGATATTGATATATTTGTTGAGGGTGAAAGGAATTTATGATAAACTAAGGGGGTGATTTATTTTAATAATGTTTCAAAAGTTTATAACAAAGATTCAGTAGCTTTGGAAAATGTTACTTTGACTGTTACAGCAGGGGAATTTGTCTCTATCGTGGGGCATTCTGGTGCTGGTAAGACCACTCTCGTTAAAATGATTATGGCAGACGACAGACCTACGGAAGGAACAGTGTTTTTTGAATCAGTTAATGTTCATCACTTGAAAAATAAGGATTTAACAAGACTCCGTCGCCGCAT
>JBAQNK010000071.1:0-12736 GCA_049303695.1 Minisyncoccia bacterium
TTCTATGTTTTCAACGTTCTTTGTATTCTCGGCGAACTTCTCTTTCGGTTTCTCGTTTTTTAATAGTTTCACGCTTGTCGTATTTCTTTTTTCCTTTAACTAAAGCGATTTCTACTTTTATCTTTCTACCTTTATTATACACTGAAATTGGAACTATCGTCAAGCTTTTATTTTTTTCACTTCCAGCAAGTTCTGTTAATTCTTTTTTAGTAAGAAGAAGTTTTTTGTTTCGAAGTGGTTCATAATCTTTCGGTGAATTATTTGGTTGATACGGCGGGATATTTGCATTAATTAAAAATGCTTCGCCCCCACGGACAATAACAAAAGCTCCTTCAAGAGACATTTTGCCAGCTCGAACGGATTTAACTTCAGTTCCTAAAAGTTCAATACCTGCCTCGTATTTTTCAAGAATTTCGTAATTAAAATAAGCTTTTCGGTTTTCAGCATAATTAGCCATAAAGTAATATTACCATAAATTTTTGTCCTTTTCTTTGCTTGTTTTTTATGTTAACATCTATGCATGGATTTTAATTTACTTAACAAAAAAGTTCCAAATAAGGGAAAGAAAGGAAAGGAGTCAAAGTTTTCTGGAAGTATCGCCGGAGCTATTTTAATTTTTATGCTGATAACAGCACTTTATTTAGTGGTGTCTGATAATACGAAAGAAGTTCCTGAAATTTCAGTTTCTGATTTAGCAAAAAGTGTTTCAATTGGAGAAGTTAAAAAAGTTTTAGTTGAAGGTGAAAAACTTACAATTACATATAAAAATGATGAAGTTAAAAAATCTAAAAAGGAAGCTGAATCTTCTTTATCTCAAACTCTTTTTAATTATGGAGTAAAACCAGAAGCACTTGCAGGTACAGAAATAGAAGTTAAAAATGAAAGTGGTTTTGGATATTGGCTTTTGAATATTTTACCGTTCCTTTTACCAGTTGTTTTTATCTTATTTTTCTTTTGGTATCTTTCTCGTCAAGTAAAAGGCGCAGGAATGCAAGCGTTTACTTTTGGACAATCAAAAGCGCGTATTACTGATCCAAATGATAAAAATAATAAAGTAACTTTTAAAGATGTTGCTGGATGTAAGGAAGCAAAAGAAGAACTAAAAGAAATTGTTGATTTTTTGAAAAGTCCAAAAAAGTTTTTAGATATTGGTGCACGAATTCCTAAGGGGGTTATTTTAACGGGAGCTCCAGGAACAGGAAAAACTTTACTTGCACGAGCAGTAGCAGGAGAGGCGAGTGTTCCATTTTTTCATCTTTCAGGATCAGAGTTTGTTGAAATGTTTGTCGGAGTTGGAGCTTCACGCGTGCGAGATCTTTTTAAAATGGCAAAGAAAGCAGCTCCTTCCATAATCTTTGTGGATGAAATAGATGCGATTGGGAGAACTCGTGGAGGAGGGTTTGGTGGGGGAAATGATGAAAGAGAACAAACATTAAATCAAATTTTGGTTGAAATGGATGGTTTTGAACCTAATGAAAAAGTCATAGTTATGGCTGCCACGAACAGACCAGATGTGCTTGATCCAGCTCTTGTTCGTCCAGGACGTTTTGACAGAAAAGTGCTTCTTGATATGCCTGACCGAGGAGATCGCGAAGAGATTCTAAAAATTCATGCTAAAAAGAAACCCTTAGCCGAAGATGTTAATTTAAAACTGATTGCAGAAAGAACCCCCGGTTTTTCTGGAGCAGATTTGTATTCTTTAATGAATGAAGGTGCAATATTAGCTGCACGAGAAAATAGAAAACAAGTTTTTCAGTTTGATCTTATTCGTGCAATTGAAAAAGTTATGCTCGGACCTGAACGTAAAAGTCATTTGCTTTCTAAAAAAGAAAAAGAAATTACAGCTTATCATGAAGCAGGGCATGCGCTCGTTGCGTCAGTTTTACCTTATGCAGATCCTGTTCATAAGGTTTCTATTATCGCTCGCGGAAGTGCAGGTGGATATACTTTAAAATTACCACTTGAAGATAGGCGTTTGCAATCAAAGAAAGAATTTATAGATGATATTGCAATGTCTCTCGGAGGATATGTTGCAGAAAAAATGATTTTTGGAGATATAACTACTGGTCCATCAAGTGATTTACAAGGAGCGACAAATTTAGCCCGTGCTATGGTTACACGCTTTGGCATGTCTGATGTTATCGGTCCTGTTGCACTTGCTGATGGGGGAGGAAGACATGGGTGGGGTGAAGTTTCAGAAAAAGAATATTCTGAAACAGTTTCAACTAAAATAGATTCTGAAGTTTCAAAAATGATAAATGATGGAATAAAAACAGCAGAAAAAGTTTTGTCAGAAAACAAAAAAGCATTCGTTGCTCTTGCAAATAAGCTTATTGAAGTTGAAACATTAGAACAAGAAGAATACGAAAAGTTAATAATTGTATATGGGATAATGCCGAAAAAGAGAGATGAAATAGTTTCAGTAAAATAAATTGCATAAATAGTGTTTTTGCAATAGAATAAAAATGTTAACCATCCGTCCTTAGCTCAGCTGGTTAGAGCACAGAGCTTATACCTCTGGGGTCCTTGGTTCGAATCCAAGAGGACGGACAACACACAAGGTGCTTGACATCTTTATAAATTAAGAGTATAATGTGAGTGTTATTATTAATAATTTAAATATAAAAAATATATGGAAAAAGAACCAAAATTAGCCTCAGTTTCAGAGGGAGCAAAAAAATTCTTAAAACAAGAAAGAATTTTAAATATTTTAGAAAGAATTAAGATTAAACATCCAGAAGCTATAATTACTTCTTTTGTTGAAGATTCAGTAGTTGTTAGAACTAATGATGTTAATAAAAAAATGAGACTTGATATTGTAGATAACAATCTTATTATCAAGCAAGATGACGAAAAAGGTATAGAATTACCAATTACTGATGAAGAAAATACTTTAGCTAAAGTTCAGGAAATTGTTGATAATTTCTAATATAAATAAAATAAAAACTCCGGATTCACCGGAGTTTTTATTTTATTCAAAATGGAACTCTCCAGCTTTTTCTTTTACCTTTTGTTTTAAGAGAGGATACTTTTTTAACTCTGGATCTTTTGAAATCATTTGAATTGCTTCTGTTCGAGCAGCTTCTACCATTTTTATATTTTTAATAGCTTCCATGCCTAAGTCTGTGATTCCCCATTGTTTTGTTCCACCGAGTTCGCCTGCGCCACGAAGAGATAAATCAAGTTCAGCAAGTTCAAAACCATTTTTAGCTGTCTTTAAAGCTCTCAATCTGTCTATAGTTTTTTCACTTTTAGCGTCAGCAAAAACGTAACAATATGCTTGATGTGAACTTCTAATGACGCGTCCACGGAGCTGGTGAAGCTGAGCAAGTCCAAATCTTTCCGCTCCTTCTATTATGATAACCGTAGCGTTGGGAACATTTACTCCGACTTCTACGACTGATGTTGCACAGAGAATATTTAATTTTCCGTCAGTAAAATCTTTCATCACTTCTTCTTTTTTTTGTTTGGACATTTTTGAATGAAGCACGCCAATTTCACATTCTTGGAATATTTCTTTTTTCAAACGCTTTGCTTCAGATACTGCGCTTTTAACATTGAGTGCTAATTCTTTTTCTGGATCTGGTTCAAATATGCGTGGGCAAATAACATAAAGCTGTCTGCCTTTATTTATTTCTTCTCTTATTTTTTCATAAGTTTCATCTCTTTTTTCTGGCGTGATTATTTCAGTGATAATTTGTTTTCTTCCAGCTGGCATTTCATCAAGAAGTGAAAGATCTAAGTCTCCATAAATTGTGAGCGCTAAGGTGCGGGGAATCGGAGTTGCTGTCATAGAAATTAAATGTGGAGCGATGTTGTCTTTTCTTACCAATTTTCTTCTTTGTTCTGTTCCAAAGCGATGTTGTTCATCTATTACCACGAGAGATAAATTTTTAAATTTAACAGTTTTTTGGATAAGAGCATGCGTACCTATTAAGATTGGCATTTCACCGTTTGCCGTCCATTTTAGGAGTTGTGCGCGAGAAATATCTGTCCATCCTGAAGGGTTTACTTTTGATGGAAATTTTCGGCATCCACTTCCAGTTATTAATCCTATATTTATTGGTAAATGTTTAAAATATTCTATAAAAGATTCAAAATGCTGGCTTGCTAATATTTCTGTTGGTGCCATATAAGCAACTTGTAAATTTCCAAAAGTTTGCCCGTCAGGTCTTTGTTTTACGGCTACATAAGCAGCAGTAGCTGCGACAGCTGTTTTACCAGAACCGACATCTCCTTCAAGAAGTCTGGACATTGGATAATTACCGTCCATGTCAGATAGTATTGTTTCAATAGACTTTTTTTGAGAATTTGTCGGAGTAAAAGGGAAGCGTGCTAAAAATTCTTCAACATTTTTTTTGTCTGTTTTTATTTTGAAAGATTTATTTTTCCTGTAGTCAAATTTATCATGCTGGCGTTCAAGTTGAATACAAAATACTTCTTCAAATGCGAATCTTTTTCGCGCTGCTGTTGCATCTTTTTCTGTTTTTGGTTTATGAATCCAAATTAAAGCTGTTTTTAATGTTGGTAAATTATATTTTTTAATAATATCTTCTGGAATATAATCTTCAATATTATCTAATGTTTTTTCTCTAAATATTTTTTCAATTGCATGATAAAACCATTTTGAAGTTATCCCTCTTGTTTCGTGGTAAGTAGGATAAGAAAATCCTGTATTTTTTGTTTCTCCTTTTTTAAATAAAGTGTCTTTTGAGTCTGGCATATCTATTATTTTTTCAAATTCTGGATTTGCTAAATAGATACCATTTTTTCCATGAGTAACTTTCCCTGTGAGTTTTACATTATCTCCTTCGTGAATCATTTTTGCCAAATATGCTTGATGAAACCATGTGATTTTTATTTTTCCTGAAAGGTCCGAGATTTCTCCTTCGCCCATTGGAATTTTAGAACGAAAACTTTTTTTTGTTTTCAATTTTGAAACTTTCCCATAAACTGTTGCAGTTTCTCCAGGTATTAATTCACTAATTTGTTTTACCTCACTTACATCTGAGTAACGAACAGGGAAGTAGAATAAAAGATCGTGAACAGAAAAAAGTCCAAGCTTGTGCAAAGCTTTCTTTTGTTTCTCATCTAAACGAAATTTTGTTTCGAGTTTTTCGTGAAGCTCCATTAAACCCCAATTAAATCTTTAACTTTTTTAGCAAGTTCATCCAATGTAAAATTAGATTTAACCAAGAATTCACTTATGCCAAGTTTAGTTGCGCGTTTGATGTCTTTTTCTTCAGATAGGTTTGAAAAGACTATAACAGGTATGGTTAAAAGGGATTTTTCTTGTCTTATTTTTTCTAATATCATAAAACCATCAACATCAGGAAGTAATAAGTCTAGTAGAATTAAATCAATCTTAGTCTTAGCGTCTATTATTTTAAAAGCTTCTTTGCTGTCACCAGCAGTTTGGATTTCATATCCTTCCTTTTTAAGCTTTGTAGCTTCAAGTCCTTGTAAAAATGTATCGTCTTCTATTATAAGTATTGTTTTTGACATAAAATAATTATACTACTAAAGAAATCAAGTGCAACTATGACTTTTTATAAATTGGGACTGTGAAAAGAAAAGAAGTGCCTTCTTTCTCAGAACTTTCAAACCATATCTTTCCTCCGTGGTCTTCTACTATTTTTTTACTAATAAAAAGCCCTATCCCTGAGCCTATGACTTCTTTTTTCTGAGCCTGTGGATCACGATAAAATTTTTCAAAGATTTTCTTTTTACCTTCTTCTGATATTCCTATTCCATTATCTTTTACAGAAATTTCTATAAAATCATTTTCTTTTCTAAGTGTTATAAAGACTTTGTCATGATTGTTGCTGTATTTGATAGCATTTTCTAAAAGATTTTGCATGACAACTCTGATTTTTTCTTTATCAGCGCGTATTTGTAAAAGTTTTTCTTCCGGTTTCAAAAAAAGTATTTCTATCCCTTTAGCAGATGCTTCTCCAGAAAAATCAAAAATTGAATTATCTATCAACTCTATGACATCTAATTCTTCAAAATTGTAATTTTTCTCTGTGACGTTTTCTGTTTTATTTGCAAGCAGGAGTTCGCTTACGATGCTTATTGCTCGGTCATTGCCTTCGTAAGCTTTTTTTAATAAATTTTCCTGTTCAACATTTAATTTTCCTAAATCACCATTTAGAAACATTTTGATTATCCATTTTAATGCAGAAAGGGAAGTTCTGATTTGATGCGCACTAATTGACACCATATCAGCTTTTACTGAAGATAGTTTCAAAAGTTTTTCATTTTCTTCTTGAAGTTTTTTTATTTCTTCATCTTTATTCATGAATATATTATAGCATTATTCTTTGCGGAGCCGGGGAGATTCGAACTCCCGAGGGGTTTTGAAGCCCCTGCCTCTTTAGCAAAGAGGTACGTTAGACCACTCTGACACGGCTCCAACTTAATCATTACTTTAACATATTTTTCATATTTTTCCATTTTATGCTATATTGTTTTTGTATTTTGGAGGCGTGGATGAGTGGTTTAAATCAACGGTTTACTAAACCGTCGTTCCTTAATTGGAACCGTGAGTTCGAATCTCACCGCCTCCGCAGGTCAAAAGTTTAGCTAATGTGATATGATATAAAAATGAAAAATACAAAAAGATTGATAATGAAAATTGAAGAAAAGACTAGAATTTATTTGAGCCATCGCCCCGTGCTTTATGCGCTGATTGTTGGAGTTGGTATTGTTTTATTTTGGCGTGGAGTTTGGCATAGTGCTGATCTTCTTCATACTTCTTTTGCTTTTTATCAAAGCAATTCAACCATAGATTATAATTCTTTGGCTTCTTGGGATGGTCTGACTTCTTTTTTTATGGGGTTTGTAATTTTATTGTTTACTGGCGCATTCACTTCAAGTTTTATCGGTAATGAATTAATTCTTTCTGGACTTCGTGGAGAGAAAAAACTTAATCAAAAAACAGAAGTTGAATTAAAAAATGAAGTTCAATCTATTTCAGAGATAAAAGAGGGATTGAGAAATATTTCAGACCAGATTGAACAATTGGAAAAAAAGATAAGAGAGAATGATATTTCCTCCAAATAATGTTTTTAAAATTAATCTATGATAAATATAGATAAAATAAGATCTGATTTTAAAATATTAAAAGAACAAAAAAATGGTTCCTTTGTGTATTTTGATAATGCTTGTATGAGTTTAAAACCAGATTCTGTGGTTGAAGCAATGGATAAATATTATTTTGAATATCCAGCTTGCGCAGGCAGGAGCTCTCATAAATTGGCTCAGAAGGTTACAAAAAAAGTTAAAGAAACGAGAGAGCTTGTCGCTAGATTTATAAATGCAAATTCAGAAAATGAAATAATTTTTACTCGTAATACTTCAGAAGGAATAAATCTTTTAGCAAATTCTTTAAACTTACAAAAAGGGGATGTGGTTTTATTAACCGACAGGGAACATAATTCAAATCTTATTCCGTGGTTAGTTCTCAGGGATAAAATAGGGATAGTGGTTAGAATAGTTCCTTCTAATGAAGACAATACTTTTAATTTGGAAAAATTTTCTGAAATGGTGAAAGGGGTGAAATTAGTTTCTTTTGTATATACTTCAAATTTAGACGGAGTTAGTATTCCAGCAAAAGAAATAATAAAAATTGCCCATGAGAATAATGCTTTAGTATTTTTAGATGCGGCTCAAAGTATAGCTCATCAAAAAATTGATGTTAAAAGTTGGGATGTAGATTTTTTGGCATTTTCTGGGCACAAAATGCTTGGACCGACAGGCACGGGAGTTTTTTATGGAAAATATAAATTACTAGAAAATTTGTCTCCATTTATTGTTGGAGGAAATACTGTAGAATTTTCTACTTACGATAATTATAAATTACTACCAGCTCCAGAAAAATTTGAAGCAGGGTTGCAAGACTATGCTGGAATTATTGGGCTTGGAGAAGCAGTAAAATATTTATCTGAAATAGATTTTAAAGATATTGAAGAACACGAGTTGAAGTTGAATTCATACATTACAGAAGAATTGTTGAAGTTTCCAAAAATAAAAATTATTGGACCAAAAGATCCTTCAAAAAGATCTGGTATTATTGATTTTTATATTGAAGGAATGGATATGCATCAGATGGCCGTAATGTTAGACGAGATGGCAAATATTTCTATTCGTTCTGGCAGGCATTGTGTGCATTCTTGGTTTGAAAGTAAAAATATTTTAAATTCCGCTCGAGTTTCTCTTTACTTTTATAACACAATAGAAGAAGCCGAAATCTTTATTAATAACTTAACTAAAATATTAAAAATATTATAAATTTATGCCTTGTATTATAGCTTTAATTATATTTGGAATAATGGGGATATTCAGTGCTTCTCAAAGAGTTTTGGCTAAAGAGGCTTTTAGTTGTGTTTTTAGAAGAGTTACTTTTCGTCCTTGTAATACTGGTTTTAAAGAAAAAATAAAAGGGAAACTTTTAGCAAAATTATTGAAACGTTCCGCTTTTCTTGCAAAATTAGTAAATAAGCATTATGAAATTCTTTCTTGGATTTTCTTTATTCTAATGATGGGCAGTACTGTTTGGGTTTTCCGTGGCGGATATAATTTTTATGTTTATGGCAGTTGTAATGGATTAAATAGCAGTGGATTTTGTGCTTTTGATCCAAGCGGAGCAAATAATAAAGTAACAGCAATTGGTTCAAATGAAACATGCGGGGTAACTCAAAAATCAGAAAAAAATATGACTTTAGAAAAGGTAGATTTATCAAGTTTCCCAACACAAAATGTCAGCTCCAAAGATACTGTTGTTTTTGTTGGTTGTTATGCTTGTGATTATTCTAGAAAAGCATATCCTGATATTCAAAAATTAATTAAAAATAAAAATGCGAATTATATTTTTGCGCATTATCCAGCAAAAGGAGATACGACATTTTTGGCTGATGCAGGATATTGTGTAAATAAAAATTACAGCGATAAGTATTGGGATTTTAATAATTATTTATTTACAGCAGATGAAGATTATATTCTTAATAAAGAAAATTTAAATAAAATATTAGAAAGTTTTAGTTTTGATGTAGAAAAAATAAACAGTTGTGTAAATAGTCCAGAAACAAAAACTGCAATAGAGAATCAAATTAAAGAATTAAATAAAACAAACATTTACGGTACGCCTACGATTTTCATAAATGGGAAAGCTTTTGTTGGTCCAAAACCATACAGAGTTTATAGAAGCGCAATAAATAAATATATTTTCTTCTAAAATAGGCTTTCGCCAATATTAAAAGATGCTATAATAACCCTATGACTTGGGCCTTTAGGAGACAGATTTTATATTCGGCGATTTTTATTACGCTCGTTCTATTTTTTGGATTTTTAATAATTTATCCGCGTTTGAACCAAGCTCCAACTTGTACTGATAATAAACAAAATGGAGATGAAACAGGGATAGATTGCGGAGGGTTATGTCAAAAGGCTTGTATTTTCGAAGTGGATCAGATTTCAATTCTTTGGTCTCGTGCTTTTCGGGTTGTTCCTGGAAGATATAATGCAGTCGCTTATCTTGAAAATCACAATAAAAATACTGCTATAAATAAAATTAGTTACAGATTTCGTTTTGCAGATAAAGACAATATTTACATTGGAAAAAGGGAAGGAGAAGTGTATATTCCGCCATCTGGTAAATTTGCGATTTTTGAACCAGCGATAGATATCGGGAATTCTATTCCTGTTTATACAACTTTTGAATTTTCAGAAACACCAGTTTGGATACAAGTTCCACAAGAAAAAATTAATCAACTTAAAGTTTTAATATCAGATATAAAATTAGAAAATCAAGATATTAGTCCTAGGCTTTCTGCTGTGATAAAAAATAATTCTCTTTTTCAAATACCAGAAGTAAATGTTATCGCTATTTTATATGATGAAGCTGGAAATGCTGTTTCAGCTAGCCGTACGTATTTAGATGTTCTTAATGGGGAAGAAATCAAAGAAATAACTTTCACTTGGCCTGAGCCGATAATTGGAAATATTATCGCTAAAGAAATAATTCCTATTTATAATATTTTTTCTGTTAAGTTAAAATAATTATGGTTGAAAGAAAATTAAAAAGAATAGATTGGCTTCTGGTTTTTTTTATTATTCCGATTGTTCTTTCTGGTCTTGTGACAATGAAATCATTTACTCCTCTTGAAGATACAGGTAATTTTTTCAGCAAGCAGATTATTTGGGTTATATTATCTTTTGTTGTTTTCTTTGTTTTTTCTTTCATTGATTTTCGTTTTTTAAAACGCACTGATGTGTTGGTATTTCTTTTGTTGTTTTTTTCAGGAATATTATTGATACTTTTTGCTTTAGGGCATGTTTCTCATGGAGCTAGAAGTTGGTTTGATTTTGGAGGTTTTTCTTTTCAGCCGGCTGATATGATGAAATTAGTGCTTGTGCTTCTTTTAGCAAAATATTTTTCTCGTCGTCATGTGGAAATAAAAAACATAAAGCATATTTTCATTTCTGGTCTCTATGCTCTTGTTCCTTTTGGTTTGGTCTTACTTCAGCCAGACTTCGGTTCCGCAATGATTATATTTTTAATATGGCTTGGCATGGTGCTTGTTTCAGGAATTTTTAAAACTCATTTACTTTTAGTCTTTTTGTCTGGAGCTGTAATTTTTGCTTTACTTTGGCTTTTTGCTTTTGCTCCTTATCAAAAAGCTCGTGTTGTTAATTTTTTGAATCCATTGGCTGATGTTCATGGTTCAGGATACAACGCTCTTCAATCAACCATCGCTGTTGGTTCAGGCCAAGTTTTTGGTAGAGGATTAGGATTTGGAACACAGTCTAGATTAAAATTCTTGCCAGAAAATCAAACGGATTTTATTTTTGCTGCTTTTGCTGAAGAATGGGGTTTTGTCGGTTCGCTTTTGATTTTTTTGCTATTTGGTCTGGTAATTTGGCGCATTCTTCATTCGGCGCTACTCGGTGCATCTAATTTTGAAATGCTTTTTGGTATGGGTGTTGCTATTTTCTTTATGAGCCATATACTCATAAATATAGGTATGAACTTAGGGCTTATGCCAGTGACTGGGATTACTTTGCCTTTTATGAGTTATGGAGGCTCGCATCTTTTAACAGAGTTTTCAGCGCTTGGAATTTTAATGAGTATGCGTGGCTATGCAAGGCCTGTGCATCGTGATGATATGAAAAATGAATTTTTAGGAGTATAACTATGACAATAATAATTGATGGAAAAAAAATAAGTGATGAGATTTTAGCTAAAGTAAAAAATGAAGTGGCTTCTTTGAGTTTCAAGCCTATTTTTTGTGATGTTTTGGTGGGGAACGATCCAGTGTCTTTGCAGTATGTAAAAATGAAAATGCGAATGGCAGAATCAGTGGGTATAGGTTTTCATGAATCATTTTTTCCAAGCTCTGTTTCTACTGAAAATCTTATAAAAGAAATAAAATTATTGAACAATATACCAAATATGTGTGGAGTGATTGTTCAGCTTCCACTACCAGAGTATTTAGATAATAGAAGAATTCTTGATGCCATTGATCCTGATCTTGATGTTGATTGTCTTGGAACTGTTGCGAGTGAAAAATTTTATAAAAACAAAATGGATTTGCATTTTCCAACTGCACTTGCTTGTATGACTTTACTTGATTCTCTTAATTTAAATTTAAATGACAAAAAAATAGTTGTCTTAGGGCAAGGAGAATTAGTAGGGAAACCCGTTACAGCACTTCTTCATTTTAGAGGGCTTTCTCCAGTTACGATTTCAAGTAAAACAGAGAATAAAGAAAATTTAATAAAAGAAGCAGATATCATAATTTCTGGAATTGGCGACGGTAAATATATCACTGGAAATATGATTAAAAAAAGTGCTGTCATTATTGATGCTGGAACTTCTGAATCAAAAGGTGGAGTAATTGGTGATGTTGATTTGGAGTCTGTAAAAGGTATTGCAGGTTTTGTTTCTCCAGTTCCGGGAGGAGTGGGGCCTATTACGATTGCTATGCTTTTTAGTAATGTTCTTAGTGTTGCTAAAAATAAACATGAATAATTTTATTTTTTTCTTTTTTTATAATTTAACTCATAAATCAGAATTTTTCGATAAGTTCGTGGTTTTTGTAGCGCATACTTTTCCTTATATTGTTATTTTATTAGCTGGAATATTTTTACTTTTTCATCATGATGTTTTACCTTCAAAAAATCCTTTTAAAATTTTTGCGCAAAAGTGGAAAGAAATTATTTTAGTATTTTTCTCTGGGATCTTTGCTTGGTGTATTTCACAAGTTCTTAAACTTTTAATTCATGCGTCTAGACCATATTTAGAATTTCCTAATAATGTGGTAAGTCTTATCCAAAAAACAGATTTTTCTTTTCCATCAGGCCATGCGACTTTTTATATGGCTTTAGCTTTTGCTATATTTTTTAGTCACAAAAAAGCTGGATATGTGTTTATGTTTTTTGCTTTATTAATAGGCATAGCTCGCATAGCTGCTGGAGTTCATTTTCCAATTGATATTTTAGGAGGTTTTATTTTAGGAACTTTAACTGCTTATTTTGTAAGATTTTTGTATCAAAAAATAACAATTAAATTATAATTTTGATATAATTTTAAAGAGAAAGAATTGAAATACATTATTAAAAAGTATAAATAAAATTATTTTATAAAAATTATGGTAGTACAAGTTAAAAAAACATATCGTGTATTTTATTTCTTAGCAATTGGAGCTGTTTTTTATTTTGGTGTTATGGTAAAAAC
>JBAQNK010000072.1:0-4127 GCA_049303695.1 Minisyncoccia bacterium
TCTCCTCGATCTACTAATTCTCCAGCTCCTATATTTGCCGTACCCTCACCAAAAATTAATCTAAGTTCTTCTTTTGCGCGAATTCCTTCTCCGAATGTATCCCACCAAAGTATCGCTGGACGAGCCATCATCATCTTGTTAACTGGATAAGCGATACCTTCAAACTTTCCTACTTTGCTGTCTTTTTCTGCTGGAAGATATTTTAATTCACCTGTAGCTTTTTCACCATCAAGCAATAAACGTAAAGTATATTTATCATAAAAACCACTTGCATTTGGTTCACCAAATTGAGCAAAACAAAGTTCGATTTTATTATTTGCTTTATTCTCTACACTTGGTATTTCTGCAAGCTTCTTTTCTTCAACCTTAACCATCAAAAAGACACCTGCTAATAAGACTAAAACCAACAAAATATACTTTAATTTCTTCATACCTTAATTATACTATACTTTATATATTAAAAAATACAGCAATATAGACAACATATAAATACTATGATATTGTTTGTGTAAATTTTGTAGTATTAACAATTAAATAAATAAACTATGACAACAGGAATGACTTATTCGGGTACCGGTGTTAATTATGAAAACATGGACCCTTTTAAAATTGCTTGCCAAAAACGAGCTGAACTTACGTGCAATAACCTTGCAACTAGATTTAACATTATGCCTCTTGAATGGACACGTGGTGAAAGTGTATTCATGATGGATTTTATACATGAAACATTCCCAAAAATTGCCCACGTAGAGGAAGGACTTGGGACAAAAAATCTTGTAGCTGATGAAATGTCTAAAATTACCGGTAAATCATATTATGATCAAATTGCTCAAGATACAGTAGCAATGATTGTAAATGACATGATTACCCTTGGTAATGTACCAATATCAGTTGCTATGCATTTAGCAGTTGGACATTCTGATTGGTTCAAGAATGAAAAACGATCAAATGATCTAATACAAGGATGGGGTGATGCTTGCGACTTAGCTCGTTGTATCTGGGCAGGAGGTGAAACTCCTACTTTGAAAGACATCATTTATCCTGAAGCGTCATTACTTTCTGGTTCAGCGGTTGGAATTTGCTTGCCTGGATCTTCCATTAATCCTAAAAGAATCAAAAATGGTGATCTTATTATTATGTTTGAATCATCTGGAATTCATGCAAATGGATTAACTTTGGCTCGCAGAATCGCCGATAAACTTCCTAAAGGATATGAAACATTACTTTCAGACGGAAGAATGTACGGTGAAGCTCTTCTTGACCCGACGCATATTTACTGCGACTTCATTGAAGCCTGTATAAAAAATGAATTAGATATTCATTATGCAGTAAATATTACTGGCCACGGATGGCGCAAACTTATGAGAGCCAAGCAAAATTTTGCCTATGTTATAGATACTCTTCCGAAACAACTTCCAATTTTTGATTTTATTCAAGAACATGGACCAGTTACCGACGAAGAAGCTTATGGAAATCTTAATATGGGAGGAGGATTTGCAATTTTTATAGATCCAACTGATTTTGTAAAAATTCCTTTCTGTAGTCGTTTTGAAACTTTCATTGCTGGATCAGTAGAAGAATCACCAACAAAAAAAGTGGTAATTCGCCCAAAAAATCTGGAATACAAAGCTGAAACATTAACTGTCAGATAATCTGACCATAAAAAATAAAAGACTTTAGCCATTTATTAGCTAAAGTCTTTTTTATTTATATCTATTTAAACAAAAAAACGTTTTGACTTATCAATTATTATGTAGTAATCTGAAAATAAATAATTTTGTAGTATTCACAATTAAATAATAACTATCATGAAAACTTTAAGTATTATTTATTCGGTTCTTTTTGCAATTGCTTATTCATTTATAATGATTGGATTACCAAAATTAGGATTTAACCTTAAATTATTAGAAGAGTTAAACTCTACGGAAATCTTTTTTTTATTGTTAGTATTTTTCTTATTTGCGTTAATCCCTTTAAGTTTAGTTATAATGTATTCCATTAAAAAAGACTGTATGGGATTGCCGATAAAGCCAAAAGAAAGAGAAATCTTTGAAATAAATGATGTTCTAAGCACTGTTATTTATGAAGATAAAAATTTAGATAATTTTCAGTGTCTACTTGTTAAGGCTCAAAAAATAAGTGACCTAAATGATCCTAATAATGAAGAAGCTGACGATAGTAAAATCTATGAATTTTGGCTTGAAAAGAAATATGTTGAAGGTAAAAACATACCTTCATTAGAAGACCAAAAGATTTGGACAACATGCGAAGATAAATCTTTAAGATTAATCATCTTAAAACCACATGCAATTAAACAAAGATTAAGTTTATAACAAAAAAGCTCCCCGCAAAAGGGAGCTTATTTTATTTTTAAATGATTAAATATCAATAGCTGTCTTCTTTAAAGAACTGCGAGGCATCAGATGTTTTACCCATACGATTAAGGAAAAATTCATTTCTGGATACTGTCCATGCCATAAATATCTGAGTCATTTTTGTGCGTGGTGAATAAATAAGTATGTCATCATCTTCACTAAAAATAATAGTTGACCCAAAATTTATTTCTGTGCTTTCAGGAATAACACTTAAACCATTAATAGCGTCTTCGTGCCGTATATCTATAGCACTCATCATTTTTGCTTTTTCAGGAAATAAATAGATAATTCTTTCAAATGTTCCTTTTCCTGAAAACCATTGATGATTATTTTGTTTTACATCATTTATTAGCCCATCGCAACACCCGAGCCAATATTTTTTATCAAGAGAAACTTTTCTTATAAGTTGAATCGTTTCATCTCGATTTCCTACACATAATATTAAATTTTTCATATTAAATAACTGTTTTGATTTAAACACACATTAACAATCATCCTTTGACTTGTCAATTTTATTATGGTAATTTAAAGACAAATAATTCTGAGTATAAATCCTGAGCAATTGCTCATTAACAAATAAATATCATGAAAAAAATTCTTATTGCTATTTCAGTTATTCTAGTATTAAGTATACTAGTAGAAATTTTTGCTTATGTAGAATTAGCAAAAACCCAACAGGGACGCTATTTATTAATTACTTGTATTGTTTTTTCAGTTTTTGTTCTTATTTTTCCTCTTGCTGCCCTTTATTTTGAGATAATGGGAAAATCAAAAAAAAATAAAAAAGGGAAAACATATTTGGCTAAGTGTGGACATGAAACCAAAGAAATTGATATAGTATCTGCTTTTGGTGAAAAAACTGAAACTAAAGTGCCCATAAAAAATGGTGAAATAGAATATTGCCATAAATGTTTAGACAAAATGGCAATAAGATGCGCTTGGTGTGGCAGACCAATCTTTGTTGGTGATCCAATCACTCTTTATTCCCCTACTGATAAAAATTTCAAAATTCCTGAATATGCCGTGGTATACAACAAAGACCCTCTTCAATTGGTTGGATGTCCGAGAATGGATTGTGCTGAATCAGGATGTGATTATGCAGGAAGATGGGTACCACCGAGTACAGTATATAGACATCCATCAGTTATTGAAATGACAATTGCAAATCCTGGTTGTGCTGTTATTGGGAATAATCTTAACGGTAAAACAGAATTTAAAATCATTAAAATTAAACCGGAAGAATAATATCTTTTAAAAAGAAGTAGTTAAACTACTTCTTTTTTATTTTCCCCAATTTTTTATCTGACTAGCTAAATCATCCAAAGAGTAAACTATTTCTATCTGAGGACGAGCGAGTTTAGTTTGAATAATCACATTATCTTTCTTTTGATAATCAGGATCAATTCCTATAAAAAGTTTTTTATTTAAAGAAAGTTGTGAACCAAGTTCTAATAAGGTTATCGGATTAAGTGTTTCTTTTGAAAACCAAAATGAAATAGCACTTGCCCTTCGCATATGATTAAATTCCCATTTTATTTGTTCTTCTTCTCCTTCTAAACTTAAAGTAGAAAAATTTTTACGGCGAGGATTTAAAATAGTGATTGGTAAATCTTTTAACTTATCAGCCAATTCTTTCTGCCAGTCTGAGCAATTTGTTATTCCTCCTGCAAAGAAAATGCTTATCTCATCCCCCTCATATTCATTTAGAGCTTCAATATAATTCATTTATTTTATACTTATCATTATTAAAGC
>JBAQNK010000073.1:0-3790 GCA_049303695.1 Minisyncoccia bacterium
ATTTTAGATGAATAGTTTATTATTAATACATGTTTAAAAATTTTTTACTTAAAAAAATGCTTCGAATGCAAGGCGTACCAGAAGCACAAATAGATATGGCTATAAAAATGATGGAAAAGAATCCTGAACTTTTTAAAACTATTGCTCTTGAAATAAAAGAAAAAACAAAAGGAGGAATGGATCAAATGGCCGCTTCTATGGAGGTTATGAAAAAATATGAAAATGAATTAAAGAAACTAACCTAAATCAGTTTTATCTATGATAAAGTTATCCACTTTTTTTAAAAAAGTGCCTTAAGCGGGCATTTTTTTTTTGATATAATTGGAATATTATGGATGGGAAAAAATTAGAGTGGAAAAAAGAATATAGTGTTGAAGTTGAAGAAATTGATAATCAACACAAACATTTATTTGTTATTATGAATGAATTATTAAATTTAATAAATAATAATAATACTAAAAAAGAATCAGGTGATATTGTAAAGTCTCTTATTGAATATAAAATAGCTCATTTTGAAACTGAAGAAAAATATTTTAAAGAATTTAATTATGACGACGCTGAAGATCATATTAGGAAACATAAAGAATTTAGCGAAACATTAGAAATAATTGGTATGAAATATCCTAAAAATAGCGCAGAATATATTTTTAGTCTCGTCGATTTTCTTGAAGATTGGCTTATTGGTCATATTATGGTTACTGATCATAAATACATAAAATGTTTCCATGATCATGGATTAAAGTAAGAAACCATTTTATTTTAAATAAATATGGATAATTATCAAAAATTTAAAATAATTGCAAAAGTTTTAGGTTTTTTTGTATTTTCTTTAGGTCTCTTGGTTTTAATAGGATGGATATTTAATATTTCGTTTTTTAAAAGTATTTTTCCTTTAATGGTTTCAATGAAGGTTAATACTTCCATTTGTTTTGTTTTTATCGGATTAGCTATAATTTCTTTTTTATGGATGAAGCCAGAAAATCGTTTCCGTAATATTATTGTAAAATTTTGTGCGTTTATAGTTTTTTTTATTAGTGGTTTAACTTTTTATGAATATATAGCTGGCTATAATCTAGGTATTGATCAATTTCTTTTAAAAGATTCAGCAAATGCAATTTTAACATCTTCTCCTGGAAGGATGGCTTTCAATACATCAATTAATTTTATAGTGGTCAGCATAGCATTATTTTTTATTAATTATAGAAATACAATTTATCAGAAGTTTGTTCAAGGATTGTCCTTGGTTGTATTTTTCTCAAGTCTTTTAAGTTTTGTTGGTTATTTATATAATGCGGAACCATTATTAATTGGTTTAAAATTCAGTACAGCAATGGCTTTACATACGACTCTTGGTTTTATTTTTTCAGGAGTGGCAATCATATTTTGCACCACTTATGGATTAATGAAAGTTATTGCAGGTAAAAATACTGGAAGTAAAATTTTTAGAAAACTTTTTTTTGTAATTTTTGTTACACCACTTTTATTGGGTTGGCTGAAGTTAAAGGCTACTAGTTTATTGATATTTTCTAATGAAATTAGTGTTTCATTGGTGGCAATTTTAAATTTTTCTTTTTCTATTATTTATATTTTTATTGTTTGTTACTTTTTTAATAAAAAAGATGAAGAAAAAAAGGAATTAGAAAAAAAAGCAAGTTTTTCTGAGAATAGGTTTATTTCTATTTTTAATTTTTCTCGTGATGCCCTTACGACGCTTGAACCGCCATCTTGGAAATTTACATCTGCGAATAAGGAAACCCTTAAATTATTTAAAGCTAAATTTGAAAGTGAATTTTTATCTTATGAGCTGTGGAAATTATCACCTGAAATTCAACCTGACGGAAGTTTTTCATCTGAAAAAGCTAAAAAAATGATAGAAAAAGCAATGAAAGATGGGGTTAATTTATTTGAGTGGATACATAAGAAAATTGACGGTGAAGAGTTTTTAGCTGAAGTTTTGTTGTCAAAAGTTGAACAGGGTGATTCTAGTTTTTTAATTGCAAATATACGTGATATTAGTGAAAGAAAAAAAGAATCAGAAATTATTTTACAACAGAACGAGGAATTTAAGCACATGAATAAACTTATGATTAACAGAGAGTTAAAAATGATTGAATTAAAGAAAGAACTTATGGATATTAAAAATAAAAATGTTTAAATTTAGTTTTAAAACAAAATTAATTATTATATCTATAATCTTTATTTTTTTAATTGGCACGATTTTAGGTACTATTGTTTGGAAAGAATTCACTCTTCAATCAAGAGAAACATTAAGACAAAAATTAATAGCAATTGCTGTTTCAGCATCGGCTGTTATTGATGTTGATGCACATGAAACTATTTTAACAGAGGATGATATGAATAGTGAAAATTATGAAAGGATTCATAATCAATTACATACACTTTCTCAAGTTAATGAAGGAGTAGATGATATTTATACCATGAGAAAAACAGATCAAAAAAATATTTTAGAATTTGTGGTATCAGGATATAACACTATAGATAAAAATAATGATGGCACGATTGAATTGGAAGAAGAACAAGTATCTGTGGGAGAAATTTTTGATGATACAAATCTTCCAGATATGCAACAAGCTTTTAATAGTTCTTCTGCTGATCACGATATTAATTGTGATTTTTATGGGTGTTGGCTTTCAGGTTATTCTCCACTTATTGATAAAAACGGTACCGTCGTTGGTATTGTAGGTGTTGATATTTCAGCAGAAAATATTTTAAATTATGAAAATAAAACAAAAATATTTTTGTTTTCAATATTTTTTCTTTTAATATTATTATGTCCATTGATAATTTTTTTTGTATTAAAGATAATGTTAAAGCCTATTGATATTATAATCAGTGGCTTGAATTCCTTTCACAAGGATCTTTCTTCACGAATTGAAATGAAAAGAGATGATGAATTTGGAATGATAAGCAATTCATTTAATGCTATGGCAAAGGATTTAGAGGCTAGTACTTTAGATATGAAAAAACAAATAACTGAACGTACTGCAGAGTTGGCAGAAAAAGTTCATGGAGAAGAAGATACTAATAAGGCTATTTTAAATATTTTAGAAGATACTGAAAAAGAAAAAGAAAAAGCAGAAGAATTATCTAAAATTGTGGAAAGTGCCAATGAGCCGATTGTTAGTAAAAACTTAGAAGGTATCGTGTTGTCTTGGAATCATGGGGCAGAAGATTTTTATGGTTATTCTGAAAAAGAAATGATTGGACAGTCTATCAAAATGATTGTGCCCGAAGAAAAATATGGAGAATTAGAAAATATTATGAAAGAGGTTTCCTTAGGACAAAAGATTGAACATTATCAAACTATTAGAAAGAAAAAAGATGGCAGTTTAGTTGATGTTGACTTAACTGTTTCACCAATTATAGATTTTTCTGATAAGGTTGTTGCAATTTCTGTTTTCACTTTAGATATTACAAAAGAAAAAGAATTAGATAAACAAAAAGATGAAGTTATCTCTTTCGCTTCTCATCAATTGAAAAATCCGATTACAGCAACTTCTTGGAATTTAGAAATGCTTTTAGATGGGAGTAAGGGTAAGCTAACAGAAAAGCAGAGGGAAACCTTGAAAGAAATTTACGGAAGTAATAAAAATATGTTGGAATTAGTCACTGGTTTTTTGGATATTTCAAAAATAGAATCTGAAGGATTTTTAAATGAAAAAGGGGAAGTAGATTTATTGAAGATTTCTGATTCTGTCTTAGAAGAACTTGCTGAACAAATTTCTGTTAAAAAAATAAATATTGTAAAAAAATATGGAGATGATGTTCC
>JBAQNK010000074.1:0-4299 GCA_049303695.1 Minisyncoccia bacterium
AACAGTCGTTTTTAATATAGCTTAATCAAAATAATCTCTATGTCAGAAGAAGAAACAAAAGTAGAAGGCACAGAAGAAACTCCTGTAGAAGAAAATCCTGAAGTTGAAACAGAAAAAACTGAAGAAACACCAACTCCTGAAGTTGTTGCATAAACATCTTCCTTAAAAATCCTCCAAGAAGTTGGGGGATTTTTTTATTATCTTTTATTGACTTTAAAATCTTTCATGCTAGTATATGACACTAGTACGGTTCTTTGGGAAAAACCTTTATTTATTTACTTATTCGGTGAATTATTCGAGCTTCTTTATGGAAATTTGAACAATTTACTGAATATTTACTTAAATTTAAAAGTTATTGATTATGGCACAAAACGAAATTAAGGTTGGCTCTCCTGTAATATGTTTGGGTGGGCATATAGCACCCGGTACTCTTTTTGTAAAAGAAATTACATTTCCTAAACAAGGAAATCCTTACACCATCAGAGAATTAGTTCATACTAAACACGGAACAGGCGTCAGATTGAACGAAATTAAAAATTCACCTTATTATTTTTCAGAAGGAATTTACGAAGAACCAATCTTTGGAATTGAAACCTTTAAGTTGGTTAGTTAACTTTTTGGATAAAAATAAAAACCTGCAAATGCAGGTTTTTTTATTTTTTATAATAAATAATTTATGTTTTTTCGCACAAATCTCCCGATTTTTGGATAATATCTCCAGGTTGAGGTTCAGAAGAAATATAAATTTCTTCTGGCGTACAACTAGGACAAAAAGCATCATTATGGACAACACATCTTCCTTTTTCTAGTTGTTTTTCCAGAAAAGCAACCATATTATTGTTTGGTTTATTCCAAACTCCACAGACAAATTTATAATTTCTGCAGTCCGGTTTTTTACACTGAATAAGCGTAATTGGTTCTTTCTTATTTATCATAAATAAATGGGGTTTTAGTTAATGAACAAAATTTTTCTTTATTATACCAATAAATATTAATTTAATCAATAATTTGTATTTTTACTAGAAGCGTGTAATATAAACATATATGTTTCGAATTTCAGCCTCTATAATTCTTTTGTTTTCTATTTTATTTATGCCGTTTTGGTTATCTGTTTTACTTGCACTTTTAGGCATAATTTATTTTCCTTTTTTCTTGGAAGCAATTTTTTTGCTTTTAATTTCAGATTTACTTTTTGGAACCAGAGAGGCTCAATTTTCAAATACAATTTTTATTTCTCTTATTGTTTCTACTGTCTTTTTTATTCTAGTAGAAATAATAAAAAGAAAAATGCGTTTTTATAATAAATAAAATAAGTTAAATAATGATAAGAAAATTTAAAAAAAAGAAAACAAGAGATGCTAACTTATTCGTGGAGCCGGACGAAATATTTCTAGATTCAAAAAATCTACAAAATTTTGATCGACAACAATTTGAAGGACGAATAGAAAAAGCAATTCCAAAAAGAACTATCTTACTTCTTGGTATTTTTTTCGCACTCTGCGCGACGTTTTTTTTGACCCGTCTTGGATATCTTCAAATAGAAAAAGGTGAAGCTTATCTCAAAAGAAGTGAGAATAATACACTTGAAAAACAGATCATCTTTGCCGATAGGGGAATAATCTACGACAGAAACAATAAAGAATTGATATGGAATAAAAAAGCAGACGAAGGAGATTTTCCAATTCGTGCTTATTTAACACCAGGATTTTCTCATCTTTTAGGATATATAAGTTATCCAATGAAGGATAAATCTGGCAATTATTGGCAAAGTGAAATAGTAGCAAAAGACGGTCTTGAAAAAGAATATGATTCAGTTCTTAAAGGAGAAAATGGATCAAAGATAGTAGAAGTAGATGCGCGAAAGGAAGTACATTCAGAAAATATCGTAAATACCCCTAAGCGTGGAAAAGATTTAGTGACAACTATTGATTCTGGAATTCAAAGCAAATTATATGAACTTATAAAAAATTTATCCGACAGCAGATCTTTTAGCGGTGGGGCAGGAGTGATTATGAATGTCCAAAATGGAGAAATAATAACTTCTACAAGTTTTCCAGAATATAATTCGGAAATATTATCTTTAGGAAAAGATTCACAAACTATTAGAGGATATTTAAATGATAAGAGAAAAGTTTTTATGGATAAAAATATTTCAGGATTATATACTCCAGGATCAATAGTAAAACCATTTTTTGCAATTGGGGCATTAACCGAAGGAATAATCAGCCCTTCAAAACAAATTCTATCAACAGGATCAATCTCTATTCCTAATCCATATTTTCCAGAATTAAAAACAGTCTTCAAAGACTGGAAAGCTCACGGTTGGGTAGATATGCGACAGGCAATAGCAGTTTCTTCTGACGTTTATTTTTATGAAATAGGAGGAGGATTTGAAGGACAAAAAGGTTTAGGAATTGCGAATATAGAAAAATACGCAGAACTTTTTGGAATAGGTGAAAAAACAAATGTTGATTTACCTGACGAAATTGAAGGGGTTATTCCAAGTCCAGAATGGAAAGCAAAAAATTTCAAAGGTGATCCTTGGCGTATTGGAGACACTTATCACACAGCTATCGGTCAATATGGATTTCAAGTTACACCACTTCAAATGGCACGCGCAGTTGGAGCTATGGCAAATTATGGAAAACTTGTAACTCCTCATTTCATTTTAGGTGATACAGAAAAAGAATCTGAAACTTCAACAATAAATTTAAGTAAAGAAAATTTTGATGTAATACACGAAGGAATGAGAGATGGTGTACTTTTCGGAACCTCAGCTGTCTTAAATGTCCCTTACGTGCAAGTAGCTTCAAAAACAGGTACCGCTCAACTTGGAGTCGCTAAAAACAAAGTAAATTCTTGGGTTATGGGCTTTTTCCCATATCAAGCTCCTAAATATGCTTTTATTGTACTTATGGAAGCTGGACCTTCTACAAACAGCGTAGGAGCAGTGTCTGTAATGCGACAACTCTTAGACTGGATGTCGATAAATACCCCAGATTATTTTAAATAAAAATGGCTCATTGTAATTTTCATACAATGAGCCATTTAACTGTTTATTTTATTTTTCACTTAATTCTTTCTGAAAATTCATCACTCTTTTAGAACTTTTTAGTTTGTCATACATTACTTTAAAACATGCATTTTTAAGATCTTCAACTGAATTATAATCAGAAGGATTAATGACATTTAAATAAAAAATATCTATTACACAAGGATGCACACCCCACCAATCTTCGCCCTTACCTCTATAAATTACAGGCCAATCAAAGACAATCGGTTGGATTAATTGCTTATATTTCCAAGAAAACCAGAAGGCTCCATCTTGAAATTCCTTAAGAATTACACCATCTTTAATCTTTTTCTTTAATAATCTTCCGTCACTAGCAGAAATTGAAATGTTTTTGCCGTCTTCTAATTCATCTCTCATTCTTACTAAGACATTTACTTTTGATTTACTGTCAGATCTGTCTACGGAAATAGAATAATTCTTTATAATGTTTCCTAAAGTAAAAGATATTATCTTATCTTCTAGTGTTTTTCTGTTATACTTTAAATTAATTCCGGCTACAACATTATACGGATCTATTCCCATAGAAAGACACATAAGAGGATAATCCAATGGGGAAGTATGGTTAATAGGAAATATTTTTGCAAACTTATTTCTTTTACCATTAAATCTAATTTTTACACCTAAAAGAAAAAAAGCCGTTGAGATAGCATAATGAAAAATTATGTATCTATACTTAAATAATATTTTCTGTTTAAGTAAAAAAACAGTAATTGTTATTAGTATTGCCAGAGGGATTGTAGAAATAATTAAAATAATAACAGTAGCAATTCCATCTAGAAAATTCCTTTTTTTAAATTTCATAAAACGTGAAATTTTACGTGTTATAGGAATTAAACTACCAGCAATAATTACAAAGAATGCAAGATAAGAAAAGAAAATATATTTTGTAGTATTGATAGAAAAACTTTCATGCCAACTCCAAAAAATCTTTTCTACCAGTAGTGGTAATAGCACTACTAATACCAAAAGGAAAAGAGTTCCTAAAAGGTATATTTTATAAGTTCCTATTAATTTTTTCATATGCTATATGAATTTAAAGTGTTTATTTTCAATGTAGATTTCCTTCTTTAGATTAAACATTAAAAGTAATTTAGTCAATAGAAAGCAATACATTAATTTATTGCATATTTATATACTGGTGCTGTATAATAGAGAAATGCGCAAAGCTAGATTATTTTTAATATTGGGTATTTGGATAGCAATTTTACCTTACTTGGGTTTTCCAT
>JBAQNK010000075.1:0-23317 GCA_049303695.1 Minisyncoccia bacterium
TTAAGAAAGCCAACTTTGCTTGTGTGAAAAATACTGTATGGGTCTCCCCTTACCCTTATGAAAACTTATTTACGAACATTAAAAAAGATCTCGGACTTTCAACGGAACTAATGATAATAGTTACAGATAAACTTGACGCTGAAACAAATTTAGCATTTTTAGAAAATATCAAAAAAATATAATTATAAAAATTTTTATAATTTAAATTTCATTTTTAAAACCTCCAGCTTGCAAATCCCAAAGTTTTTTATAAAGACCACTTTTCTTATTTGTAAGTATATCGTGAGTTCCATCCTCAACAATTTTTCCATTTTCAATAACAATAATTCTGTCCATTTCTCTGATTGTTGAAAGTCTATGGGCAATGACAATCGTCGTTTTATTCTTCATTAATTTTTGGAAAGCATCTTGAATCAAAGCTTCAGAATGAGAGTCGAGTGATGAAGTCGCTTCATCTAAAATAAGAATCGGAGCATTTTTTAAAATAGCACGAGCAATAGCCACACGTTGGCGTTCGCCACCTGAAAGCTTCACTCCACGCTCCCCGACATACGTTTGATAACCTTTTGGCAAAGCATCAATAAAATCATCACAGTGCGCAAGATGAGCCGCATTTAAAACTTCTTCGTCTGTCGCATCTCGTCTGCCATAACGAATATTTTCCATTAAAGTACGGTGAAACAAAATTGGCTCTTGGGGAACAAAAGATATTTGTTCTCTCAAATTATGTTGGCTAATTTTATTTATATCAATTCCGTCAATCAAAATCTTCCCAGAAGTAAGATTAAATAATCTCATTAAAAGACGAACAAACGTCGTCTTCCCTGCGCCAGAAGATCCAACAATAGCTATTTTTTGCCCAGCTGGAATCGTAAGAGAAAAATTATCCAACACTTTAGAATTATTATTCTCATAAATATACGTAACATCATCAAAAACAACTTCACCCTTAGCATTATTTATAACTTGTATTTGATTATCCGTAATTTCATAAGGAGTATTTAAAATAACAGCCATTTCCTCAGCATCAGCAAAACTTTCATAATAAGCACGCACTATAGATCCGAAACTCCATAAATTTTCAATTAAACGAATTACATAACTTTGCAATAAAACAATTACAGGTAAACTAATCAAACCGAGTTTCCAATCTCCAAGAGCAATCCAGAAAATGATGAATTCTATACTGAACGAATACAAACTTTGGATAGCATTGAGTCCTTCCCATAAATACCAATTTATAACATTTGCTTTTTTTTGTTTATCTATCACTTGCCCAACACGCTCTTTCTCATATTCATGACCAGTAAATAATTGAATTGAAGAATGATTACCAATGGAATCTGATATTACTCCTGTAGTTTTTGATTCTGCTTCAGATGAAATAATGTCATATTTAAGTTTATAGCGAATATACACAAATGTTGTAACTAAAAACACAAAACAAAATATTCCTAAAATAAGAGAATACTTTGGAAGTAAAGTATAAATAGCAATAATTGTTCCAATCCCACGAATAAGTAGAGGCAAGCCATCTTGCGCCATTCTATCAGCTAATTTTTCAAAAGCTCTAGCGTATTTATTTACTCTATGAGTAAGTGCTCCTCCAAAATTATTTGCAAAAAAAGAATGAGAATGTCCTATCATATAAGAAAAAGCTTGCTTACGAAGACCAGCAATAGTATGTGCTTCAAAATATGAAAGTAAAAATCCTGAGAATCTACGAACTGCCCATCTGACAAAGTTTAATAACAAAATGAAAAGAATTACATATTTAGCCGTTAAGACAATGCTAAAATCATTTTTATTTAAAACATTCCAAAGCTTTAAATATTGGAGTGGAATATAAACATCAAGACCTGAAGAAATTATCGTAAGAATGATAACTCCAAAAAACGAAATTTTAAATTTCTTTATTATCTGCCAAAAATATTTAAGCACCAACATACGGTGCAAATTTGAATATTCTCTTTCCTTTTCCATACAAAAATAAAAACAAGACAATTTATGCCTTGTTTTTATTATACCACAATAAATAAAAAATTACTATTTAGATAAATTTACTCTGACTTTTCATTGTATTCGTACAAATTAACTCTAGCAGGACGAATCACGCGATCAGCAAGTTTATATCCTTTTTGAATAACTGAAGAAACTTTATGATCATCTTCTTTTTTATCAGTTCTAACCATTTCTATTGATTCATGAATATTTGGATCAAAACTTTCCCCCACTTCTCCGATAGGCTTTACTCCGTATTCCTCAAAAATAGTATTCATTTGAGAATAAATATGTTCCACTCCCTTGCGCCAATTTTCATCAACTTTCTCCCAAGCTTCTTTATTTTGAAATGCCATATTAAAACTATCCATGACAGTCAAAAATCTCGCAAGGATGCGTTCACGCATAGCTTCTGAAAAATTAGCTTTTCTGTCATCTTCCTGTTTTTTATAATTTGCAAAATCAGCTCGTTCTTTCTGCCAACCAGTCAAATATTCTTCTTTTTCTTTTTTGCACGTTTTTAAATCAGCTCTGTATTTCTTAAGAGTTTTCTTTAAATCTTCTTCCCCATCATCATTAAACTCAAATTCAACAATGTCATCATCTTCAACAGGGCTTTCTTCCACCTTTTTATTCTCTTCCGTGGCTTTATTTTGTTTTTTTACTTCTTCGTCGCTCATATTTTAATTCTAACATAAAAATTTAAAACAAAAACCCCTCTCGGGGTTTTTGGTAATTTTAACGTTTTGACCACTGTGGGGCTTTGCGGGCCTTTTTCAAACCGAATTTTCTTCGTTCTTTTGCTCTTTGATCACGCTTTAAATAACCCAATGTTTTCAAACTACCACGCAATTCAGCATCATATATAACTAAAGCTCGAGCAAGTCCATGACGTACAGCTTCAGATTGAGAATGAATTCCTCCACCGACAACATGCACTTCAATACTCCATTTAGGACCTGTTTTACCAGCGGCAGCTAATCCTTTAATAAGAGGATCGGAAATCAAACGACGTTCATCTTCTGTTTGAAAATACTCTTTTGCGTCTTTGTCATTAACTGTAAAACTTGCTTTAGCAGATTCTGTAATGCGCACTCTTGCAGTAGAAGTTTTTCTTCTTCCTATCGCTTCAATATATTTTTCTGTTGATTTTTTTTCTGCCATAATTATATAAATAAATTTTAATCTTCTATTTTTAAATGCTTCATCATTTCTCTTCTTAATTTATTCCCAGGAAGCATTTGATAAGTTGCTAATCTTATTAATTCTTTCAATCCTTTCTTCTCAGCTGTTTCAGTACCATGTGTCACACGAAGACCACCACGATATCCAGAATATCTATTGTGATAAATTTCTGCCAATTTTTTTGCAGTTATGCGAAGCTTTGAAGCATTCACAACTTTTACTGGAAAACCTGAATAAACATTTCTTTCGAAAGTAGCTTTTGTCTTTCCCATTAAGTGCATAGCCACCTCAGTAGCCACTCTACCTAATGTTCTTCCGCTTGCATCAATTGTTATTACTTCAACTTTTTTCATATATTTTTACATACTAAACCAAATCTTTTAATTACACAAATTCTATTATTGCCATCTTAGCTCCGTCCGACTTTCTTGCTCCCAATTTTAATACTCTAGTATATCCTCCTTTTTTAGAAGTATATCTAGGTGCAATAACTTCAAAAAGCTTTTTAACTTCTTTTTTTCTATTTGAGAGTTTTGATATTACAACTTTACGAGTCGCTAAGTCGCCTTTTTTTGCTTTCGTAACAAGCTTTTCAATAAAAGGCTTCAATTCTTTTGCTTTAGGCTCAGTTGTTTTTATTTTTTCACGCACAATCAAGTTAAGAGCCAAAGAATTCATCAATGCGTTTCTTTGATTTTTCTCTCTTCCAAATTTTCTTTTTGTGTTATGGTGTCTCATATATTTTCAATTATTCTTTCAAATTAAGACCAAATTTACCAAGAACTTTTTTAATCTCAGTAATTCCTTTTTCTCCTATACCTTCAACTTCAAGCAAATCTTCTCTTTTCTTTCTTGCAAGACCTCCAAGTGTTCTGATGTTTGCAGCGTTAAGAGCATTTAATGTTCGAGTTGAAAGATCTAAGCTGTCTATTCTTGTTTTTAAAACGTCAGTGAAATCTTCTCCGTCTTCTTTTTTGCCTTCTTCTGTTTTATCTTCACTTTTTGAAACTTTTTTCTCAACTTTAACTTCTTCTTCTGGTTCTTTAAAATCAATGATTGCTTTAAGCTGATTTATCATTATTTCAATACAACGTGAAAGAGCTTCGCGTGGAGTAAGCGTGCCATCAGTTTCAATAGTCATTCTTAAACGATTGTGGTTTGTTTTGTCGCCAACACGCATATTTTCAACTTCATAAGCCACTCGGCGAATAGGAGTGAAAATTGCATCAACAGCAATTGTTCCAACATCAACTTTTTCTTTTTGTAAAACTTCTTTAGAAATAAAACCTAAGCCTTTTTCAACTCTCATTTCAATATTTAAATTTACTTTACCTGTAACTTCAGCGATATGAAGCTCTGGATTTAATATTTCTACTTGACCACCTGTTGATATATCTGCTGCTGTGACTTCTTTTGGTCCTTTTATGGAAAGAGTTACTGTTTGAGGTTCATCAGATGCCATTTTAAAACGGGTCTTTTTCAAATTTAAAATCATAACAATCACATCTTCTTTGATCCCGTCTATTGTTGAAAATTCATGCGAAATACCATCAATCTTTATTGATGTAACACTAGCCCCTGGTAAAGAAGAAAGAATAATTCTTCTAAGGCTATTACCTAAAGTGTGGCCATATCCAGGATAAAGACCATCTATTTCAAATACTCCCTTATTCCCTTCTTCTAAAACAACGCGAGGTTTAGAAGGCATGATTATTTTATATTCAGGCATATTTTTATAAAAAATTACTTTTTAAACTTACTAATAAACTAAAAAAATTAACGACTATAGAACTCAAGCACAGCATTTAAATCAAGGAAGGTTTCTGTATTCTTTGGCTTACCTGAAACTTTTCCTTCCATTTTTATAGGATCAAATGAAACCCAAGCAGGAGCATTATAATCTTTCAATCTTTCAGTTAAATTATCAAAAACTTTTTTGGTCTTAGACCCTTCACGAACTTTCACCACATCTCCAACTTTTACTTCATAAGAAGGAATAGTAACTCTGTGATTATTTACAATGAAATGTCCATGAGAAACCATTTGTCTGGTTGCACGTCTACTGTTTCCAAGACCCATTCTGTAAACAACATTATCTAAACGACATTCAAGTTCTTCAAAAAGCTTTTCTGCAGTTCCTGCGCCTTTTATATGTGAAGCTTTTTTAACATAATTTGAAAGTTGGCGTTCTGTTATTCCATAAGAAAAACGAATCTTTTGTTTTTCTACAAGCTGAGTTCCATATTCGGAAAGAGCTTTTGGACGACGTGCGCCTGGACCTGCGAACTTTCCTGAAGCAGAAGAAAACTTAGCTGTCTGACATTTGTCATAAACTCCTGGACCTAACCTTCTGCAAATTTTAAATTTTGGTTTTGATATCATATTTTTTAAAAATTATACTCTTCTAGGCTTTTTAGCTTTTGGACCATTGTGAGGCACAGGTGTAGCATCTTTGATTGAAGTAATCTCCACTCCATGAGCCATAAAAGCTCTGATGGCTGGTTCACGTCCAGATCCAACTCCTCTTACAACAACATCTGCATCTTTTACTCCAAGTGTCTGAGCTTTGTCTCCGATAACATCTCCAACTTTTGAAGCAGCGAAAGGAGTTCCTTTTTTTGCACCTTTAAAGCCGAGAGATCCTGAACTTGACCAAAACAAAGAATTACCTGATTTATCTGCAAAAAGAACTTTTGTATTATTAAAAGTAGCATCAACAAATAAAATACCAGCAGTTATTTTTTTCTTTGGAGTCTTTGATGAAACTGCTTTTACTTCTGTAGCAACCTCAGCTTTTGTATCTTCTTCAGTTGTAATTTTTGTTTTTCCCATTTTAATTTAAATTATTTTTATGTCTTACTTTCTTTTCTTCTTCCTGATGCCATTGTCTTTCTAACATTTCCTCTTATTGTTCTAGAGTTTGTTTTTGTTCTTTGTCCTCTTGCAGGCAATCTTTTCATATGACGAGTTCCGCGGTAAGTCTTAATATCTTTCAATCTTTTGATATTTCCAGAAATTTCTCTTTTTAGATTTCCTTCTATTGTCATACTTTCAACTATTGCACGAATTTTATTCTCTTCAGCTTCTGTCAGGTCTTTAGCCTTCTTGCCATGATCAATACCAACCTGATCTAAAATCTTTCGAGCAGTTGAAATACCTATACCATAAAGGCATGTTAATCCTATTTCAAGTCTCTTTTCGTTTGGTACTGTAATTCCAAGTATTCTCATAAATTATTGTTTTTGCTTATGCTTAGGGTTCGAACAAATAACGCGCAAATGTCTTTGGCGTTTTACTATTTTACAATTATCACAAATTTTTTTTACTGCTGATTTAACTTTCATAAAATTCTATATTTTTCAAAGATAAGATAAAAACAAGGGAAAAACCCTTATTTTTCAATGCTTATCACTTTTTAAAAACCGTAATTACTATGATACACTATTATTAAAAAAATTACAACCTTTTAATTATTCTTCCTTTTCCCCCATAAGGATCAAGCACAATTTCGACTTTGTCCCCGATTAAAACTTTTATTCTATGCATTCGCATCTTTCCTGAAAGATAAGCCAAAATTTCTTTATCATCTTCTAACTTTGCCCGAAATAAAGTATTCGGTAAAGCTTCAGTAACTACACCTTGCATTGTCAAAATTTTTTCGTTTTTCTGATCACTCATTTGGATAAAGTAATAATAACAAAATTAAAGATTAGAGTCAATAATAAAAAGAGAATTACTCTGGATAATTTACTATAACTTTTATGTCCTTGCTCTTTTCAGGGAAAGAACTTTTCCAAGCTGGCTTAATAACTAAATCAGCTGAAGTAATATTTGGATATTCTGATAAAATTTGATTAAAATCTTTTTTAGACTTTCCTAAAAGGTTTGAAGTTAATTTTGCAGTATCAACAGTCCAAACAATTTTAGCATTACCAGAAAGATTAAAATTTATTTCTTTCATATCTTTAAATAAAGAAATGTCTTTATTGGCAAGATTAAACTTAAGGCTACGAAGATTTGAAATATAGACATCACTGCCATCATAATTTGAAACACCTGTTTCAACGATTTGTTTAGTCAATTTCTTTTCATTAAATAGAAAACCATAAAGAGTGCCTTTGATAGTTATAGGCACGTTGACATCAGTTGAAGTAAAATTAAAATTATTATTTTCTATCTCAATGAAAACTGCATCTTTAAATAAAACAAATTCACCCGGAATTTGTTCAGTAACTTTTTTTAATAATTTTGCTTCTAATGTATCTGTGAGTTCTTTTATCACAATTTCTTTTTCAGTATCAGATACTTGATATAATTTTCCCATAAGTCCACCTGTTATATCTCCTTTTGATCTAGCGTAGATTTTAGAATATTTAGATGTTCCTTTAAAACCAAAAATCTTGAAATCAAGAGGAGCACTATTATACCCTTCTCCTGCTTCTGACCCGTAAATACCAACTTCAACAGATCCTGGCTTGCCGTCTTTGCTCATCCCTGGAACAACTATTTTTTCTGTAGTTTTGTATAATTTTCCATTTGACCCTTCTAATCTTGTATCTATATTAAGAGGTTGAGGAGAAGAACTGAAAGTATTAAAAATAACTACAGTACCTAAAGCTTTTATGGAAACATCCTTTTGTTCTGTAACTTGAACTACTTTTGTTTCTTCCCCCGCAATAGACATTAAGTTAAAAGACAAACCTGCTCCATTTGAATCCTTAGTAGCTGATAAATCTTCATTTAAAACAATATCATTCATTTTTGGATTAACTGAAATTTTTGCTCCAGAAAATAAAAAAGAAATAGCAAAAAAGAGAAAAACAACAGAAACCAAAGCAACTAACCAAAGAGTATAACGTGGCTTATTTTCTTCTTCGATAGGTTCTGGATTATAAAAAGTCGGACGAGAAAATAAGCGAGATTCTGGACGTTCTTCTCTACTACTTGGTATTTCTTTCTGCAATTCTTTTGGTAATTCGTTTCTTATCTCATACTTTATTTTTTTTATGTCTTGGAGTATTTTTTTTGGCATAAGTATATTTTATCTAAAAAAACGATTAATGTAAACAGATTCTACAATTATAAATGGATCACGAACAACATTTTCTTTAAAAAGAGCCGTTCCATGCAATTCTTGAGTGTTTAACGAAACAATACGAAACTTTGATTCAGTAAAAGTATATTGATTGAATTCCTCTGTTTTAATAATTTTAGTAAAAAAATCAGAAAAACCTTGGCTTGTAGTCAAAAAAATCGTAGAAGGCATGGAAATACTATTTGATAAATTAAACAAAGATTCTTGGAATTTATTTAGCCATTCTGTTTTTAATTTAAAGATTATGGGATCAAATTTTTTTTCAACTGACTTTTCCATGTGGCCATCTTTATAAAGAGAAATAAATGATTTAGCTTCATCAAGAGAACAATTAAGTGAACTTGAAATTCCTCTTATCATAAAATTGAGTCCCATAGGAAAAGAAATTGAATTACATAGAACATCTTTTTTTATCATTGAAACATCCGTAACTTCTCCTCCTACGTCAATCAAAAGAAAATTTTCATGATGCATATACATATCACGAGATACTGTAAATGTCGCCATAGGAAAAGAAGAAAACTTTATATTGTCTGGATGAAAATATTTTCCTATTGTATACTCTATTTTTTTTAATACTCTTTCAGAACTTATTGAAATGAAAATAATCATTTCAAGCTCTTTAATCTTTTTATCTAAAGGATCACGTACCGTATAACCATTTAGCATTATTTTCATATTTTTTAATTCAATAGCTCTGACACCTTCTTCTCCCTTGCTTTGATTCTTCATTAAATATTCTTCTTCAAATAGACTTATTTCTTTTTTTATTAAACTATCCGCGAGTTCTGAAGTAAATATAAAGGATGTATTTTTTTCTAGTTTAATTGTCCTAATTTGAGAAGCATACCAAGGAGAAGCAAGTATACAAAAAGTTTTTTTAGGAACTCCAAGACCAGCCATGCATATCTTGTTTGCTACAATTTCAAGAGATTTGGCAGTTGAAGATAATAAAATATCAAAATCAACTTTGTCTCCAAAGACTATTGCTTCACGTACAGAAAAAATTATTTTAGGAACACCAGATTTCTGCGCTAAAAATAGCGCTCCACCCACAGAAGAAGAACCAATGTCAAAGACTAATGTTAGTTCTTCTGTATTTTTAGATTTCGAAAAAATACCCATATATTAAAATTATAGCACAAAAATTTATTCGAGTACTGCTTTTATGCGTCTTACTCCACTTGAACTTGCTTCTTCCTTTAAAATTTTAAAATGTCCAAGCTCGCTTGTATTCTTCACATGCGGACCACCGCAAAATTCCTTTGAAAAAGCTCCACCATTTTTCTCCATAACCATATAAACAGATACTATATCAGGATATTTAGCTCCAAATTCCATCTCAGCTCCTATTTTTTTAGCTTCTTCTAGTGGCATTTCTTTTTTCACAACATCAAGACCTTCTTTTATTTTTTCATTTACTAAATCTTCAACTTTTTTCTTTTCTTCTTCTGTTAATTTTCTATCAAAAGAAAAATCTATTCTTAAACGTTCATCTGTAATATTACTTCCACGTTGTTTTATTTCCCCACTAACAACATTCTTTAAAGCAGCTAAAAGTAAATGGTGCGCTGTATGAAGTTGTGTTGATTTCTCACTATGACTAGCGAGACCTCCCTTAAACATACCAGCAGAAGCTGTCTGAGACAATTTCTGATGTTCTTCCATTTTTTTATTAAAATCTTCTAAATCTATTTTAATGCCCTTTTCTAAAGCAAGTTCTAAAGTAAATTCTATTGGAAAACCATAAGTAGTAAAAAGAATAAATGGATCCACTCCTTTTTCAAATTCTTTCATTCCTTTCTCTAATGTTTCTCTAAATTTATTTTCTTCTTTATTTATTTCTCCATTATCATCAAGTTTGTAAACTCCATTATAAAGATTTTTATTTCTTTCAATTATTTTTTCTAAATCACTAGCATCTTTGAAAAATCTTACAGCACGACGAATCAAACGACGCAAAATGTATCCCCTTCCTGTGTTTGAAGCAAGTACTCCATCTGAAGCAATAAATAAAGAGGCTCTAATATGATCTGCAACAATTCTTTCCTCTTTTGTTTTTTCATTATTAAACAAATCAGTATTATAAATACTTTCTTTTTTTTGAACAGTTGTAACCAATCTTTCTAATCCCATCCCTGTATCAATACCTAATATTGGAAGCTTTTTTAAGGTTGCTTCACCTTTATCTAATTTTTCTCTTGAACCGTCACAAAAATATTCATTAAAAACTACATTCCAAATTTCAACATCTTCTCCAGATGCATTTTTACAATATATTTCAGTCGTTGGACCACAAGGACCACTGTCTCCTGTCGGACCCCAAAAAACATCACTGCCTTCTTCTCTAATGTCTTTCAATCCAAGATCTTGCCAAATCTTTTTTGACTCTTCGTCTTTCGGAACATGTTCACTGCCTTGGTAAACAGTCACATAAGAAATTTCTAAATTCATTTCTTTTGTGATAAATTCATATGCATAATTTATAGCTTCTTTTCTTCCGTATCCACCAAAAGAAAAATTACCAAGCATTTCAAAAAAAGTTAAATGTGTATTATCACCAACTTCATCTATATCTCCCGTGCGAACACATTTTTGAACTGTTACTACATTTTTACTTCCTAATTCTTTATCTGCCAAACTTGAATCTAAATAATATTTTTTAAATTGTTGCATTCCAGCCGTCGTAAAAAGCACAGACGGATCATCTTTTGGAATCAACGAAGAAGAAGGAATTATTTTATGCCCTTGATTCTGAAAAAATTTTAAAAACCTATCTCTAACTTCGTTTGATTGCATGTTTAATTAAATATCTTATTCTCTTGGACCATCTCCGTTTCCAGAAATTTTCATTATAGGTTTCTCAAAAATATTCATAACAATAAAAATCAAAAGAACTAAAACAGTAGAAATAACAGCAAGACCAAAAAGTCCGAAACCAGCAGCCATACCAATACCTGCCGTAACCCAAAGCCCGCCAGCAGTCGTTAGACCCATTAATCTGTTTCCTTGCAAGATTATTGAACCAGCCCCCAAAAATCCAATACCGACTATTATATTTGAAGCGATAACAGCAGGATTAAATCCGTTCACATTAGAATAAATTACATAAAGATATTCTGAAATAATTATAAATAAAGCCGCACCCATTGAAACCAAAGCATGCGTTTTCATGCCAGCTTCTTTGTGAACCAAAAGACGCTCAGCTCCAATAAGCATACCTAAAATAATAGCTACCCCTAACCTTAAAATAATATCAACGTTTTGTGTAAAAAATTGTGTCATAGGCATATTATATAACAACTCCCCCACCTAAACAAATATCTTTATCGTAGAAAACACAAGATTGGCCAGAAGCCACTAATACTGGTTTTTGTAAAACAACTTCAGCTATATTTTTTCCAGTAATTTTAATTTTACATTTCAATAATTCTCCATGATATCTAATTTGAACTGAGTATTGTTTATTTTCTTTTGGAATTTCATTTATCCAATTTGTATTTTTAATACTTAATTTAATATCCGTGCTTTTTTCAGTAAAGTTTTTGTTTTGAGATACATACAAAATATTTTTCTTTACGTCTTTACCAACAACATAATATGCTCCATCATTAGGACTCTTTTTGGTAATTGTAAAACCATGACGTTCACCGAGAGTATGAAAAACTGCACCTGTATGCCAACCTATCACATTATTTTTTTTCTTTTCCTCGCCTTCGCTCGGAACGAGTATTACCTCGCCTTTTTTTTCTTTTATATAATGTTTCAAAAAATCTTTTAAATCTACCGTCCCTAAAAAACAAATCCCCTGACTATCTTTCTTTTCTGCAACTGGTAATTTAAATTTCTTTGCTAATTTTCTAACCTCTGTTTTATTTAAGTGTCCGACTGGAAAAAGAATTTTTAAAAGTTGTTCTTGTCTTAAAGTCCAAAGAAAATAAGCTTGATCTTTTGATGGATCTTTTCCTTTTAATAAATTATTCTTTTTATTTTGAGCATAATGTCCTGTCGCTACATAATCAGCCCCCATTAAAATAGCTTTTTTAAGAAAAGCTCCGAACTTCACTTCTTTATTACACATAACATCTGGATTGGGCGTTCTGCCAGCTTTGTATTCAGAAATCATATAATCTGCCACTTCTTTTTTATAAACATCTTCAAGATCAAAAGTGAGAAATGGAATATCTAAATGTGAAGCCACACGCATTGCATCAAGGCGCTCTTCTTCTTCGTTGCATTTTAAAAAATCAGGATGCCAAGTACGAATAAAAACACCAACGACATCATATCCTTGTTTCTTAAGAAGTGCTGCAGATACACTTGAATCCACGCCTCCTGACATGCCAACAAAAACTAATTTTTTCTTTATACTTTTAATCATAAAAAGTCAGGAATAATGTTTTTAAGGGGTTTCGAGCACGACGGTGCGAGAATTTCAGGATTTTTTAAGCTTCAAAAAATCCGTACCGACAGAAATATTATTCCTGACTTGATTCTATATAGACATCAACTTTTTGTAAAGCTCAAAAGTTGCGCGAGCATCTGAAAGCGCGCTGTGTGGATTTTTGTTTTCTATATCAAAACGCTTGCACATTTCACGTAAAGAAAAATGATCTAAATCCGGTTTTTTATGAAGTTTCGCCCAAGCCATAGAAATGGTATCTAATTTATGATAATGCATAGTATTGGAAGATTTTAATTTCGCAAAATTATATTCTAAAAAACCTGAATCAAAAGCAACATTCTGTCCAACCATAATGCAGTCTTTTACCTTTTCCGAAAAAACTTCCATTGCATCTCTTAAAGAATATCCAAATTCCCAATCTTCTTTATTGTAATGATTTATCTTAAGAGCAGTCTTGTTTGCATTTTCAATATGTTCAGGTTTTATTTTTAATTCAAATTCTTCTAAGATTTCTAAATCTTGATTCACAACAACACAACCAATTTCAATAATCTCATTTTCTATCATATTGAGTCCTGTGGTTTCTATATCAATAAAAGCTAAATTATGTTTTCTCATTTTATATAAATTCTGCCTGATAACACTCTTTACAGTATACTATTTCTTTTCTTTCATCGGAAATAGCTGTTTCAAATTCATTTGAACAAGGCTTATCTCCATGAAAATGTTTAACGGTATTTTTATATTCTTTATTGCTTGATTCTACTCCACTACACATACATTTTCTATTCCATAATTTTAATGGATTCATCTTTTTTAAACGTTCATAGTGCCTGCAATTTTGACACAATCTTGGTAATGCTAATTTCATTGAACGATATAATATTAATTCATTTGGCAAAATTCTAAAAGCAGTTGTACATTGTTGATTACAATCTTTCCCATTATGATCACACTCTATTACTTCGTTCAAAATACCATCTGAAACATCATTAATATGATCTGGTAAATTTTCTGGTTTAATTGTTATTTTGTAATCTCTTTCTGTTGAGTCGTTCCACTTAAAACCTTTTTCTAAAGCTTGTTTTTTTGTTAAGGAAAACCATTTATGAGCCCATGATTCATTGTATGCCCACATAGCATGTTCTATTGGATAATAATCACCGTATTTAAAAACTTTTCCATCTTTATCCACATATGGCATTTCATTCATATGCTTTTTTATTTTTTCAACCATTTCAAAATATTCCTCTTTTGAATACTGCTTATTAAGCATACAGTATTTTTTATGTCTCAATTTAACACAACCAAAAAGATTACTTCCAGTAAAAATATTTTCCGAATACTCAACATCAACACAATTATTGCTTGATCTAGAAAATAATGTTCTTTGAGATCTTATACTTCCAGAAGTTTGATATAAAAGCTCAGAAGTATCACCACCTAATGTCATATCGTAACTGTCTTTCAATAATAAACCACCATGAAAAATAAATTTACAATTTTGCACTCCGTGAGTTGCAGAAAAACAATTTTTACAATTTTTTGTATTTTGTATATCATCACCAGAAACATTCTCAGAATTTAAAATCAACGCAAATTTTCTTGGTATTTTATAATAGACCTCCATGAATTTTCTCTTTGCTTTTTCTATTGTTTTATAGCTTCCTAAATCCCATTTTTTAATTTCTTCTTTATATTCTTCTTTCGTATATTGTTTATTAAAAACACAATATTTTTGATTTCTTAAATTTACACAACCAAAACAATTTGTGCAGCCTAAACAATTAAATATAAACGAACAATCAAGACATTCATCAGAAAAATATGCAAATTTTGTATTATATAAACCACCTGAATTTAAAATTTCATAAACATGATCAGCATTAATTACAAAATCTGAGTCAAGAGAATCTTTTGTAAAAATTGGAGTTAGACAATAATAGCAATTAATTGATTGAAGACCACTAAAAACATAGGTGCAATTCTTACATCTATTAATACCATTACAATATTTACAATCAGTGCAATTTTCCATGTTCGTTGCTTGACATGGAACAATCTTTCGTAATTCATGGAGTTGTTCAAAAAATGGTTTATTAAAATCATAATCTCTACCATATTGCGTACCATCCCAACTATCGCCCCACCAACAGGAAGAACAGTAAACTTTATATGGTGTTTCAGGAGAAAATAAACTTACGATATTTTTATCACATTTATCACATTTATCTTTATATAAAGTTCTTTCGGAGATATTAAGAAGCCTATTCATTAATCTACAATCTGGACACCAAGTGGGTGCTGGAACTTTTATTTTTTCATAAAAATTAAAATCTTCTGGCTCAATTAGAAAGTCGTTTCTGCAATTCTGACATTGTCGTGTTTCACTTTTCATATTATTTAAAATTTTTATACCACCAAACTCTTACTTTAAATTTAATAGTTTTCCAAATAATTGGGATAAGATATTTGAAAGATTCAAATCTTGTTTTTATTCTTTTCATAGTTCTATTTTAAATATTTAAACTTGTTTAGTTTATGTTCCTCGAAAGTTCTAGCGTAATGAATAATTCCATCTTTATCATGTAAATAATAAAAATAATTTGAACTCTTGGGAAAAATTGCTGCTTTTATAGCTTCAAGCCCTGGATTACAAATTGGGCTTTTAGGTAATCCTTTTGTTTTATAAGTATCTGGTGCCGCATCCACCTGAAGAGGCATTCCTTTTAATATTCTATTCCATAAAATTCCGGAAATAATTTCCCTGTCCGAATCTCCCTTTGCTTCTTTTTCAACAATAGACGCCATTGTTATAATTTCATTTTCTGTTTTTTTAACAGAATTTATATCATCTAAAATTGGCGTAATTTTTTTCTTATAATTATCATTTATTGATTTTAAAACATCTTTTTCATTTGCTGTTGTAAGAAAAAAATATGTATCAGGAAAGAGATAACCTTCTCTGGGTTTCGCCTCTAAAAGAAATTTTTCTTTATTAAAATCGTGAAGTTTTAAATAAAAAGTATCTGCTATTTGAGACACATTAAAACCCTCTGGGATAGTTACTTTTACTGGCGCTAAATGATATTCGCCTTTTGAGATGCGTCTAGCTATTTCAAAAACTGGCGCTTTATTTTCAAATAAATAATCACCTAATACAAGATGCTTTTCTCCCCCATAAATTATAACAAAAGACTCAAAAGCAATTCTTGAACGAATTATATGATTTGTTTTTAAATCTTTAGAAAGATGTCTGAGAGACGTTCCATTTTCAATATTCATTATTAAACCTTTTGGAAAATTATTCGGCGCACTAAAAAAGAAAAAATATACAGCAATAAAAAATAAAATAATACCGACAATAAAGAAAATGCTAAATTTAGAAAAAAAACTAGACTTCAAAGAACCATAACTAGGAAAAACCGGTTCGTTTGATAAAGGTAAGTTTTCCATAAATTAAATTGGCAAATTAGAAGGAGGAGTAGCTTCTCTTGATTCAATACGTTCAAGAGTAGGAACTTTCAATATCTGACCTGGGAAGTGCCAAATAGTCGCTAATTCTTCTGTATTTAAAACAATAATTTTATGATGAGAATATTTAGGAAAAAAGATTGTAATAGGCCAAGGAACAGGAATATGATGTCTCATTGGAAGATAAAAGAATAAACGATTTCTATATTCCTCAAGCATTCTGTCTTTTAATTTCAAAAGAGATTTTTTAGTGAACTGCCATGGATATTGAAACTGAGTTGAATTTAAACGAGAAAAACTATTAACAAAAGGCAATGAATATTGTCTGAAAATTAAACGCAAATTTCTTCTTGAATTATCTATAAATGCTTCTTTTTTTGCGACATAGCAAACTCTGATACCACAATCAAAAATAAGTTTTGACATTTTATTTGTTATACCTTCAACAGGTTTTTTTAAAAAATCTGGGACACGAACTTCTATTCTAGCTCCTTCATCTTTAACACTAGTAAATGGTTTTAATAATTTGTAAATTTGTTTTTCAGCCTCATCTTTAAATCCATGCTTCTTAAACCACGTTCCTTTTGTATGATATTTTTTACTTGATGCAGCGACAACTATCTGACACCACATTTGTTCATCTTTACCAATAGAACCAAAAAGTTCTATTACAGGAGAAATCGGATCAACTTTAAATTCTTCTTTCGGATCTTTTTCCAAACCAAAATCAACATAAGTTTTTACAGGATATATTTCATGTTTTTCTAATCCGAACTCACAACCCCAAAGATTCCATTTACTATCTTTAGATATTTTATCAACAGCTAAAGTATAATCATCCACCTCTTTAATTTGAGCTTGAGGATATTGAGCATACATTTGCGTCTCTATCAATTCTTTTACACGTCTTGGTGCACGAATAAAAAAATGAACTTGGCCACCTAATGAAACTATTTCTAAAGAAAAATTAAAAATAGTTGCTCCTGTAATATATTTTTCCCATAATGATTTTTGAGTTATTTGATAAAGTGCATTTGAGAAAAAAAGTTCCATTGCTTTTGGAGATCTTTCAACATCACGAGGAGGAACAATTTCAAGTAAAACCCAATCAATTCCAGAAATAAATTTTTGTTGTACATAATGACGCCAAGCGATAAAAGCGACATAAGCCAATATTACGGTAAGAGAAAAAGTCCAAAAACCGAAAAGCCATGGAATAGAAAAAATATAAGAAAAAAAACTTATAATTCCAGAAAATACGTAATAAAAAAAATAAGCCACTGAATCGATCATATAGCTTATATTTTAATACAAAACACCTCTAAATCAAAATAAATTGGGGATAGAGTTATTGTCTAGTATGGACGGGTAAAACAGAATTCAAGTTTCTTTCAATAGAATTAAAGAAGCCCAGAAGCGTCAAAACAACTATTATTCCAATAATAATTATAAATATGTGTATTATCCCGCGATTAGTTTTCATTTTAGGCAATTAAGCTAAAGTATAAAGCCCGTTTTTGTTTTTCTTGAAGTATTTTGGATTTTGAATATTAACTAAAATAGTATTTTTCTTGAAATATCGTTCTTTCATTACTCTTTCAACTATGTCTTCTTTAGAAAGAGGTCCTTCTCTTTTTAAGATGTCACGAATCACGTCACGAGCAATACCAGTTTTATATCCCCATTCAGCAAGCGCATAAAGTCCACGGCCAACTAAAACAAATCTTTGATCCTTTATCAATTCATTGTGACAAGTTGCATAGTGAGTCTTTCTTCCAAAAGTTTTAGTAATTGCATCTGCTACTTCTCTAAAGTGCATTGGTGAACCGTGTTTTCTCATTACTAAGAAAGCATAATCTTTAACTCCGCGAGTATGAACATTTGGTGAAGTTGCTTTTCCCCATTCTCCAAGAGGATTCTTGGAAACAGCTTTTGACATCTTTAACCATCTTCGAGCAATTTCTTCATTTCTGTATTCATCTGAAACATCTTTCATGTTATCAAAAAATTTCTTTATCATTTCTGATTCAGGAACAAGATCTTCATCGTTCAAACTTGAATAAAGCTTTTTTAAAGAATCATGAACTTTTCCAGCCATTTCATCATTGATACTCCAGCGAGTGTGAAAATGATCATCTTCACGATGCTTCTTAAAACTATCTCCTAATACTAAATAAAAATGAATATGATTCTGTGTTGATTTATCTTTTGATACATGAGCTAAAAGTTCATGTTCTGCAACAATAGAACCTAGAGAATGTATCAATTGTTCGAGTTCATCAAAAACTCCTTTTTCTCCTTTAAAGGCATCAGATTTTTTTATCAAAGACAAAGCAGCGTCTTCTATTTGTCTGACACGTTCTCTTGTTATGCTGTATTTTTTCCCAATCTCTTCTAGAGTCTTTTTTTCGGCATCAGGAGTCAAACCAAATCTGTTCATAATAACATCAGACGCACGATCATGAAGATGTGATGTTATTTTCTTTGTGACTTGTTTTGGTTTGAATGATATTGTTGCCATAAATTTTATAAAAATTTCAGTTACTAATAAACGAATTTATATTATATATTAATTATACACATAGTTAGTTTTGTGTCAACTTATACTGTACATGTCAATCCCTACTTTCCTCTATTTGCTCTAACTCTGTCTAGCTCTGTCAAATATTTTTTTCTTAATCTTACGGACGTTGGAGTTATTTCTAAATACTCATCTTCATTCATAACCTCAAGTCCTCGTTCTATACTTAAAATAAAAGCTGGCTTTAAAAATAAGGCTTCATCAGTTCCTGATGCTCGCATATTCGTAAGCTGCTTCCCTTTTGTAGGGTTTACTGACATATCTTCTCCTTTCAAAACATTACCTAAAACCATACCTTCGTAGACTTCCGTTCCGTGTTCAATATAGAGTATACCACGTTCTTGTAAATTTGCAAGGGCGAAGGCTACCGCCTTTCCAGAAACCATAGAGGTCATAGATCCATACTCTCTCTTCTTTATTTCCCCAGCATATTCTTTAAAACCAATAACTCGAGAAGACATTATGCCTTCCCCTTTTGTATCTATTATAAATTCTCCACGATATCCTAAAAGTCCACGTGTTGGTATATCAAAAACGATTCTCGCAATATTTTCTTTCTCCATCATGTCTTTCATTATTCCTCTACGCTTTCCGATTTTTTCTATAACTGCACCTGAATATTCTATTGGAACATCTATCACGAGTTCTTCATAAGGTTCTACTTTGATACCATTCTCTTCTTTTATAATTACTTCTGGTTGAGACACTTGCATTTCAAAACCTTCTCTTCTCATATTTTCTAAAAGAATTGCAATATGAAGTTCTCCTCTTCCATAAACTTTAAAGAAACTAGGACCCATTCTGTTCTCACCTTGATACGGAGAAAAATCAACTTTAAGTCCAACGTTTATTTCAAGTTCTTTTTCAAGTCTTTCTTTTATTTGTCTTGAAGTAACAAATTTTCCTTCTTTTCCTGCAAAAGGAGAATCATTAACTAAAAAGTTAAGAGAGATCGTAGGTTCATCGATTGCGATGTGTGGCATTATTTCAATAGACTCATCTTCACATAAAGTTTCACCGATATAAATATCTGGAATTCCAGCAAGAAGAACAATATCTCCTGAAGTTGCAATTGAAACTTCTTTTCTATTTATTCCTTCAAAAGTAAACAATTTCGTCACTTTACCTTTTCTCACACCATTTTCATTTTTTATAAAAATTTGACTACCAGATAAAATTTTTCCAGAGTAAATTCTTGCGACAGCCATTCTCCCTAAGAAATTATCATAACCTAAATTAAATACTTGAGCAGACATCTTTCCATCTTCATTTTTTGAAGCTGGTGGAACTTTTTCTAAAATAACATCAAGAATTGGGGAAAGATCTTTTGTTTCATCTTCTAAGTGCCTTTTTGCAATTCCCTCTCTTCCAATCGCATAAACAGTTTCAAAATTAGCTTGTTCTTCATTTGCTCCTAGTTCAAAAAATAATTCCAAAACTTCTTCATGCACCCTGTTAGGATTTGCTGCTGGTTTGTCTATTTTATTAATTACAACGATTGGTTTTAATCCAAGCTCTAAAGACTTTTTTAATACAAACCTTGTTTGAGGCATCGGACCTTCAACAGCATCAACCAAAAGAAGAACTGAATCGATTGCACGTAAAACACGCTCAACTTCAGAACCAAAGTCTGCGTGCCCTGGTGTGTCTACTATGTTTATTTTAGTATCTTTATAATAAATAGATGTATTTTTTGAATAAATAGTAATACCACGCTCTTTTTCTAGAGCGTTTGAATCCATTGATACCCCTTCGTCTTGCAAACCACCATTTTGCTTCATTAAAGCATCCGTAAGTGTTGTTTTGCCGTGGTCAACGTGAGCTATTATTGCTATATTTCGTATTTCCATTTTAGTTTAAAAAACAAAAAAAGCCGCGCGGCTTGATTTGATAAATTTATCATATCATACTTTTCTTAAAATAACAAATAATTAACATAAAATTTGACACAATTATTTTTTCTGCTACTATATTACAGAATTTGTTGGAGACGCTGTCTCCGTTAAATAAAGTTTAACCCTTGAAAAAAACACAATCATGAAAGAAATTATTAAACTAAAACCATATAAGTATGGTTTCAAAGAGATGTTTAAAAATTTAAACAAACACATTTTTGGTTTTTCAGAAAGTGACTGGAGTAAATACCAGAAAAACTGCAATGTCTCATTCGTTGATTATCTTTTACAATCATTAGACCTATCAGATCTTTATTATAATGTTCCTAAGATAATAAGTCTTTGGGAAATATCTGGTGAAGAAATAGAGATTGAGCCTCACACTCTATATGGTGATTTTGTTATTGCCTTAAACAAAAAAGATTTTTTACCAGCACCAAAAGGAACCGGGCTTTGGTTGCCAATTGGGTTAAAGGAAGAAGAAATTGTTTTAAATGAAAAATTAAAAATAATTTCAGAACCTATAAACAGGATAAAGGGTGATACAAGTAAAACAATGGGAATTGAACTTGAAAAAAATGAAAAAAACGCAATTTCAATTAATTGTTTTGAATTAAGAGCATTTGATACATTATTTTATCCAGAAGATAAAGTAATAGTCCAAAGAATAAATTAAAAGGCAAAAAGCGCAACTTGATTGCGCTTTTTTATTTTAATCATCATCTTCATTATCATATCTTATAGGTAATGGAATAGATTTTATTTTTTGTAAATTTTGATCTATTATTTTTTGATCAATCTGCTGGTTAAAATCTCCAACATAATATTGATCCAATAAATTGTTAGCATAAGTAGAATGAGGTCTATTGCTTCCTTTAGTATCAAAAGCTACTGTTGCTTCTTTTCCACAATAATCTGTAACATTTCTTGTTCCTCCTGGGTGAACTGTCGCGTAATTTGAAAGATCATAAACTTTATTATTTATAATCATCCAACAGTCTGAAATAGTATTGTGTTTTAAAACTGTCTGCGAATCTAAAATAGATGTGCCTGTGGTTGTTGAAACATTATTTGAAACTTGATTTGTATTTGTGTTGTTTTTATTTTGATAAAAAACTAAACCTGCCGTTAATATTGACGACACAACACAGAAAAAAATAAACAAAGAGATTCCTGTTAGCTTTTTCATAAAAAATTAAATTCTTCAAAATGAATATTATTACTATCGACTCCTATTTTAATAAATTGCTCCGTTAATATTTTCATAAAAGACGGAGGACCACAAAGATAAATATCTTTATCTTTTAAATCTCCACTTAATTTATATATTATATCAGCATTTATATATCCTTTATCATCAGAACACCAAGGAATTAAACGAAACTTATTATTAACTCTTGAAATATCTTCTAATTCTTTAAATAAAAAAGCTTCTGTATTATTTTTTAAACAATAATATAAATCTATCCCACTGCAATCTTCAGGTTTAATGCTTCTTATTAAACTTAAAAACGGAGTTATTCCCACCCCACCTGCTATCCATATTTCTTTTTTATTAGGATTACGATTTTCAAAAAATTTTCCAAAAGGACCTTCTATTTTTACTTTTGCTCCAACATTTAAATTAATCAAATTATTCGTGAAGTCGCCAAGAGATTTTACTGTAATTTTTAAATTATTTTCTAACAAAGAGGAAGAAACAGAGAAAGGATGAGATTCCCTACTAATACCCTTAACATCACTTATAAATTTTATAAAAATAAATTGACCAGGATAAAATCCTATCGATTTACCGTTTGATTCTAGTTCAATTTCAATAACATTATTATTAAATATTTTTGTTCCAATGACTTTATATTTAAAATCATAATTAAATAAAAATCTCAAAAAAGACCTATGTATTCCAGAAATAAGACCTAGCATTGCAAAAAATATAATATAATATCTTAAAAATAAATCTCGAGATATATCACTTGATATAAGTATTGTGTGCAATATTGCAAAAACAAAAACTAAAACTAAAAATTTATGAGAAAATTTCCAAATATGATATTTAATTTTTAAATAAAAAGTTATACAAATAAGAACAATCATTCCAAATAAAGCAATAATCCCTAAAGTTACAGGGAAATAACCATTTGGCAATAAGAACATCGCTGCGCTTTGCAAAGAAATACTAATGTATTTTACAACCAAGAAAAGTGGGTGAAATAAAAGCAAAGAAAAAGAAAGAGTCCCTAACCATTTGTGTATATTATAAGAATGATGAAGTCCTGAAAAGAATGTATCAAAAAATATTAATCTATTACTTAAAATTAAGTTAACAGAAAACAACAGCATTCCAAGCAATCCTGTAATTTGCCCGAGGCTTGTGGTAAAAGAATTAATATCTAAAAATCTATAATTTAATGGCTCCAAAAAAAACCACCTTATTATAGGAACTGAAGCTAAAAGTATTATAACAATAACTGGCAAATTTTTTTCTAAACGTAATTTCATAACTTAAAGTATTCTAACAAAAATTGCATATAATATACAATTATTAAAAAACAAATAAGATGCAAAAAAATATATTTTATGCTAATTTATATCTATGCGTCGGTGGCGGAGTGGTCAATCGCAATTGACTGTAAATCAATCGCCTTCGGGCTACGTAGGTTCGAATCCTACCCGACGCACAA
>JBAQNK010000076.1:0-15648 GCA_049303695.1 Minisyncoccia bacterium
ATATTCTTTTTTGCGCAAGTATAATTATGTTTTTAATAGGAGAGGAAATTGATGCGTATATAATTTTATTCGTACTACTGTTTAATTCTTTTATTGGAACATTCCAAGAAGGAAAAGCTCAAAATACGTTACAAGCCTTAAAGAATTTTGTGGAAACAAAAGCTACGGTATTGCGTAGTGGTGTAGAAATTATAATTCCAGACTTTGAAGTAGTTCCCGGGGATGTTCTTCTTCTTCAAGAAGGAGAAAAAGTTTCTGCTGATGCGCGAATTATTTTCTCATCTAATCTAAAGATAGATGAAGCGGCTCTTACAGGAGAGTCTGTCGCAGTACACAAAATTTCTGAAGAAATTTTAAGTGGGGATATGCAGCCCGTAGAGCAGAAAAATATGATTTTTAAAGGGACTAATGTTGTTTCTGGAAACGGCAAAGCAGTTGTTGTTAATACAGGAATAAATACAGAAATAGGAAAGATTTCAAAAGAAGTAGCTTTGATTGATACAGAAATTCCTCTTAAAAAAGATATTAGAAATCTTTCAAAACTTATTATAATTATTTGTGTAATTATTTGCACTTTTTTATTTTTCTTAGGAATATTTTTAGGTAAATCTATAACAGAAATGTTTACAACAGTAGTTTCTTTGTCAGTGTCGATTATTCCAGAAGGACTTCCGATTGTTTTAACATTAGTTCTTGCTACTGGAGTTTGGAGAATGTCTAAAAAAAATGCATTAATAAAAAAACTTCAAGCAGTGGAAGCTCTTGGACAAGCGAAAGTTATTGCTGTAGATAAAACAGGGACAATAACTAAAAATGAAATGATAGTGAAAAAAGTATATTCCAATGGAAAGTTTTTTAAAATTAGTGGTTCTGGCTATGATCCAAAAGGAGAAATTTCTTTAGAAAATATTATAATAGATAAAGCTAATTATCCTGAACTTTTAATTATTGGAAAAATTTCTACTTTTTGTGCAAATGCTCGTATTATGTTTTCTGAAGAAGAAAAAATTTGGCGTGTTGCGGGGGATCCGACAGAGGCTGCGATGCTTGTGCTTGGAGAGAAGCTCGGTTTTCTTAAAGATGAAATGGAATTGAAATTCCCACTTTCAGGTGAAATTCCTTTTGATTATAAATTAAAATATCACGCTATTGTTCATGGTGATAAAGAAAAAACTTTAAGCGTGGTCGGAGCTCCTGAAAATATTTTTAATCTTTGTACAAAAATTTATTTAAATAATAAAGTTGAAGTTTTATCAAAAGAAGAAAAAGAAAAATTAGAATCAATTTTTATTTCTATGTCTAAAGAAGGATTGCGTGTTGTCGCTTTGGCGGAAAGTAATTTTAAAAGTAAAAAGGATTCACAAATATTAAATACTGAAGAAGTTGATTCTTTGACCTTTGTTGGTTTTTTAGGAATGCAGGATGCTATAAGGCCTGAAGTTTTTGATGCGGTAAAAAGTGCTACTGATGCTGGAATTAGGGTTGTTATGATTACTGGAGATAATAAAATAACTGCAGAGGCTATAGCAAGAGAAGCAGATATTTATAAAGATGGAGATCTCATCCTTTCAGGGCAGGATATTGAAAACATGACAGACGAGGAACTTTCAGAAAAAATTGGTAAAACAACAGTTTTTGCGCGTGTTTCTCCAGAGCATAAATTAAAAATAATAATGGCTTATAGAAAAAGAGGAGAAATAGTCGCGATGACAGGAGATGGAGTAAACGACGCACCTTCTCTTGTAGCAGCGGATCTCGGCGTCTCTATGGGCAAGATCGGGACTGAGGTTGCAAAAGAAGCATCCGACATTGTTCTCTTAGATGATAATTTTGGGAATATTGTATCTGCAGTTGAAGAGGGAAGAAGTATTTATAAAACTATAAAAAAAGTTTTATTATATCTTTTTTCTACAAACTTAGGAGAAGCACTGACAATCATCGTCGCTCTTTTTTTAGGTTTTCCTCTTCCCATTTTAGCTACACAAATTATTTGGACAAATTTTGTAACCGATACTTTTTTAGATGTTTCACTTGCTATGGAACCAAAAGAAAAACATTTGCTTCGTGGAAAATTTGAACGTCCTAAAAAATATTTGATAGATAAACTTATGGTATGGCGAATTTTTTCTATGTCCTTACCTATGGTGATAGGAATCCTTTTTGTATTTAGTAGATATTTAAATAGTGATATCACAAAAGCTTTAACAATGTCATTTACAACTATGGTTGTCTTCCAGTGGTTTAATGTTTGGAATTGTCGCCATGAATCAAAATCAATTTTTCAGATGAATTTATTTTCAAACAGGTATTTATTAGGAGCGATGTTTATCGTTATCTTTTTGCAAATGTTTGCAATATACAATCCTTTTTTCCAAAAAGTGCTCCAAACAACTCCGCTTAATTTATATGACTGGGCATTTGTTGTAATTATTTCTTTCTCTGTAATTTTTGTAGAAGAAATTCGTAAATTTTTTCATAGAAGAAAAATTAAATTAATTTAATAAAAAAATTGGCGTTTGTGTCTTTTTTTTGATATAAATAGCAATGTATGGTGCCTATGGTGTAATGGTTAGCACTAGGGTTTGTGGAACCCTCAGTTCGGGTTCGAATCCCGATAGGCACCCCTTAAGGGGGCTTGAATTGATATAATATTTTTATGGATTCAGAAACAAAGAATTGCCAGAATTGCAAAAAAGACTTCATAATAGAGCCGGAAGATTTTAATTTTTATGAAAAAATAAAAGTCCCTCCACCAACTTTTTGTCCTGAGTGTAGAATGATAAGAAGAATGGCTTATCGTAATGAAAGAACATTATTTAAACGCTCATGTGATTTTTGCAAAAGAAATATTATATCGATATATCCTTCAAATGCAATTTTCCCAATATATTGCAAAGAATGTTGGTATTCTGATAAATGGGAAGCAACAGAATACGGTAGGGATTATGATTTTTCTAGACCATTTTTTGAGCAGTTGAAGGAATTATTTTTTTCTGTTCCTCATCTTGCAATTTGGCAGAGAAATGTAATAAATTCTGAATTTTCAAATATGATAGGTGAATGCAGGAATGTTTATCTTTCTTCGTCTGTCGTTCTTGGCAGTGAGAATGTTTTTACTCAAAGATAGTTGATAAATCTAGCAATATTTTTGATAGTTATGGAATAAAAGATTCAGATAAACTATATGAAAATATTGAATGTGAAAAAAATTATAATTCACAACATTTACTTCTTTCTAATAATTGTCTAGATTCTTTTTTTCTTGTTGATTGTAGAAATTGTAGTAATTGTATTCTTTCTAATAATTTACGCAATAAACAATATTTTATTCGCAATAAACAGTACTCGAAAGAAAATTATTTAAAAGAATTAGAAAAAATAAATTTAGGGAGTAGAAAATCACGTGAAATTTTATTAAAAGAATTTGAAAATTTAAAAAAGAAAGCGATTTATCGTTTTGCTAATGTAAATAAAGCAGTTAATTCAACCGGAAATAATTTATTAAATGTAAAAAATTGCGTAAATTGTTTTGATGTTTATAATTCTGAAAATTCAAAAAATTGTTATCGTTTAATTTCAAATAAAGATAGTATGGACGTTGATTTTGCTGGAGTGGCAGAGTTGCTTTATGAGTATAGTACTGGTGCCTTAAATGACTATAATGTTAGATTTTCATATTCAGCCATGGAGTCAGTACAAAATGCCGAATATACGGAATCTTGTATTTCCTCGTCTAATCTTTTTGGATGTCATGGTTTAAAGAAAAAAGAATATGTAATTTTTAATAAAATTTATTCTAAAGAAGTATTTTACGAGCTTCGTGAGAAAATAATTGAACACATGAATTTTCTGCCATTTATTGGTAATAATGGCAGAGTATATAAATATGGAGAATTTTTTCCTGTAGAAATTTCTCATTTTTCATATAATGAAAGTTGTGCTCAAGATTTTTTTCCACTTACAAAAAATGAAATTTTAGAGAGGGGATATATTTGGCATGATCCAGAAGAAAAAAAACATACTCACACTATTTCTGTTGAACTTATACCAGATGATATAAAAGAAGTTGAAAATAAAATCTTAAATGAGGCTTTGCAATGTTTACACAATGGGAAATGTAATCACCAGTGTACTAAAGCATTTCGTCTAACACAGGATGAACTCTTTTTTTATAAAGAACATGATATTCCAATCCCAGACAAATGTTCTAATTGTAGATATTATGAAAGATTCCAAAAAGTTTTGCCTCCTAAATTGTGGCATAGAAAATGTATGAACGTAGGTTGTAATAATGAATTTGAAACGTCTTATTCTCCTGATAGACCTGAAATAGTTTATTGTGAGAAGTGTTATCAGAAGGAAGTATATTAAAAATAAAATAGAGAAATTAAAAAATGCATCCTGAAATTTTTCAGAATGCATTAATCAATGATTGCGTCCCTCGTATTTAATACCGAGGAAAAAAGAATAGCTTTGACCTTTAATATCATAATCGGGTCCACCAAAAATTGTGAAACCCCGATAAAGATCCTTAGAGGATTCTGTTTTAGTTTTGTCGTATCCTCTTTTGTTAAGTTCTATTTCAGCGAAAAGACCAATTTTAGGAATGGGAAATCTCTGTTTAAAAGATAATCCAATCCACGCCTTACCAAAAGGTTTAAACTTAATATAAGTTGAGATTCTTCTGGTAGGAGTTATTGATCCAAAAATCATAACTGAACCTTTCCTCGTTTTAGTATTTCTGTCTCCACGCGCCTTATGGGGGAGGTGAAGATAAGAAAGATAAAGTTCTGCGTTTGGATAAATAAAATCGTATGGGGCTTTGTAGTATATATTTTTTTCTAACATAACGACAAAACCTAAACGCATTTTATTCTGATAACGAAAATTATTTCCGGATTTCTTTTCAAATTTTTCAGACATAAGGTCTATGTCTAAACCATAAAGTCCAATTCCCCAAATAGAATCTAGCTTATAAATTGATGAAAAATTATAAACTGTTTTTGGTTGACTGTCTCTATTTAAACGTCTTCTCCAAGAAATCTTTTCAATAAAACTAAATTGTTTGAAACTTGATCCTTCAATTAAAGTAGTAGTTTTAAAACAATTTGTTTGTGCATTACCTTGTAATGCGACAAACATCACAAGTAATACAAATATTTTTTTCATATCATTTTATTTTCAAATTTAATTATATATTATCATATATTTTATATTATGTCAACAATTTATATTTTGAAAAATATGTAATAATTAAAGAATGAAAAAGAATATTTTAGAAAAACTATTTAGCGCGCCAGCAGAAGTGTTAGAAAAAAGCGTTGAAATAGGAAAAGATATAGAAAATGATATTTTAAAACAAAAACCGATTAAAGCCGCAAAAGAATATTGGAGCACCCTTGGTCCTGGTCTTACGACTGGAGCTGCAGATGATGATCCTTCTGGTATCGCAACTTATTCTCAGATGGGAGCATCAAAAGGTTTCGGACTTATTTGGCTTTCCTTCCTTTCTTTTCCGTTGATGGGAGCAGTTCAAGAAATGTGCGCAAGAATCGGCCTTGTTACTGGAGTCGGTTTGGCTACAAACATAAAAAGACATTTTTCAAAAAAAGTTCTTTATTTTTGTACTGCGCTTCTTTTGTTTGCAAATGTATTTAATATCGGCGCAGACTTAGGGGCAATGGCAAAAGGAACACAACTTATTTATCCGAAGGTTGGTTTTACTTTTTTAGTTATAGGTTTTGCTGTTTTAAGTTTATGTCTTCAGATTTTTGTTTCATACAGAAGATATTCCAAATATTTAAAATATTTATCTTTAGTTCTTTTGGCTTATGTTTTTTCTGCGTTCGCTGTAAAGATGAATTGGGGAGAAGTTTTTCGACATACAATCATTCCGACGATTAATTTTACAAAAGATGAGATCATTTTAATATGCGCTGCTTTTGGAACTACAATTTCACCTTATCTGTTTTTTTGGCAAACTTCGCAAGAAGTTGAAGAAAGAATTTTAAAAGGGGAGAGTACAGAAGAAGAACGCCGTAGTAAGAATACTAGTGGACATATTAAAAGAATGCGCATAGATAATTGGTCTGGAATGTTTTTTTCAAATGCCATTATGTTTTTTATCATTGCTACTTGTGGCGCTATTCTATTTAAGAACGGTATTACGAACATAGGAACAGCAGCAGACGCAGCGCTCGCATTAAAACCATTTGCTGGAGATTTTGCTTTTTCTGTATTTGCTTTTGGGATAGTTGGCATTGGGCTTTTAGCTATTCCAGTGCTTGCAGGGTCTGCTTCTTATGCAATATCGGAATCTTTTGGCTGGAAAACTGGACTTTATAAAAAATTAAAACAAGCGACATCTTTCTATGGAGTCATAATAATCGCAATGTTTTTAGGAATCGTTTTAAATTTTGTTGGGCTTGATCCGATCAAGACACTCATTTATTCAGCTGTTTTAAATGGTCTTATTTCTCCGATAATTTTATTTTTAATTGTATGGATTAGTTCAAATGAAAAAATTATGGGAGAGTATAAAAATAAAAAAATTGGAAATATTATCGGTTGGTTTACTGTAATATTATTATCTGTCGTTAGTGCTGTTACTATTATTTATTTATTAATATAGTTTTGTTTATGGAAATTTTAAAAAATTATGATTTAACAAAATTAAATACCTTTGGGATAAAAGCAGAGGCTAAGTTTTTTGTTGAGGTGGATAAAGAAGAAGATTTTAAAAATCTTTTTGATTCTTTGGAATTTAAAAATAATGAAAAATTATTTTTAGGTGGAGGAAGCAATATTTTATTTACAAAAGATTTTGACGGTATTGTTATTTTGAATAAATTAAAAGGAATTGAAATCCTTAAGGAAGATAATGAATATGTTTTTGTAAAATCTATGGGAGGAGAATTGTGGCATGATCTAGTAATTTTTGCAGTAGGACATGAATATTCTGGGATTGAAAATTTATCTCTTATTTATGGGACAGTCGGAGCAGCGCCGATACAAAATATCGGAGCGTATGGATCTGAGATTAAAGATGTTATAGAAGAAGTTGAAGTTTATGATATTAAAACTGGAGAGAAAAGGATTTTTAAAAAGGATGAATGTGAATTTGGTTATCGTGATAGTATTTTTAAAAATAAATTAAAGGGAAAATATTTTATTTCAGCAGTAATTTTAAAATTAAAAAAAATACATGATTTAAATATTTCTTATAAAGCTCTAAAAGATCATTTCGAAAAGAATAATTTAGAAGTAAAAAATGCGAAGGACATAAGTGATGTAGTTATAAATATTCGAAAAAGTAAATTACCTGACCCAAAAGTTTTAGGTAGTGCCGGAAGTTTTTTTAAAAATGTTTATGTAAATAATGAAAAATTTGAAGAATTAAAATCAAACTATCCTGATATTTTGTCTTTTGAAGAAAATGGTCAGATAAAAATCCCTGCTGGATGGCTCATAGAAAAATGCGGATGGAAAGGGAAGAGAGTTGGGAATGTGGGTGTGCATGAAAAACAAGCTCTTGTTTTAGTAAATTATGGTGGAGCAAGCGGAGAAGAAGTTTTAAATTTGGCTAATCAAATAATTGACTCTGTATTTCAAAAATTTGGCTTAAAACTTACTCCAGAAGTCAATATTGTATAAAAAATCGTATAGGCTTATAATCAGTATTATTATAATTTTTTTAAAAAATATGAAAAGCAAAAATATGATGATGGTTTATGTTTTAATAGTTTTAGTAGTGGTCGCATTTTTAGTTTTTATTACAATTAATCGTAAAAATACAATGCCAGAAATACAAGCAGCTAAAGTTGGAGATATTGTTTCTATGAATTATACAGGGGCGTTAACAGATGGAACAGTTTTTGATTCAAACATTGATCCAAAATTTAATCATGTAGAACCATTTGAATTTACATTGGGAGTAGGGCAAGTTATTCCAGGTTGGGATAAAGGAATCGTTGGAATGAAGGTTGGAGAGAAAAAACATCTTGAAATACCAGCTACAGATGCCTATGGAGAAAACGGTATCCCAGGAGTTATCCCAGGGGGAGCAACTCTTGTTTTTGATGTTGAATTAACCGCTATTAAAAAATAATTAGTTTATAAAAATATGGAAAAATTAGATGAGAAAAGAAAGAAAATTTATCGTGTGGTAAAAATTACAGCTTTTGTTTTGATTATAATCAGCGCTGTAAAATTTATTGGTGGATGGGAATCAGTAGGAGAAAATGGAAATAAAATAAAAAACACTATTAGTTTGTCTGGTCATGGTGAAGTGACAGCTGTGCCAGATATTGCAAATATTTATTTTACAATTTCAAAAGATGCAAAAACAGTTAAGGAAGCTCAGTCTAGTGTAGCTAAAATTGAAAAGGATTCTATTGATTTTTTGAAAACTAATAATATTTTAGAAAAAGATATAAAAACCGCAAATGCATCTTTTTATCCAAAATATGAATATGTAACTGATACAAAAACAGTAATGCCTTGTAATCAATATGGATGTCCTCCCCAACCAGGGAAAAGTATAATTACTGGTTACACTGCAAGTGAAAGCATTACAGTCAAAATCAGAAATGCCGATGATGCTGGAAAAATTATGCAAGGACTCGGAGAGCTTGGAGTTTCTGATCTAAACGGACCTAACTTTACGATAGACAATGAAGATGGATTAAAAGCTGAAGCTAGGAAAAAGGCGATAGATGATGCTAAAGAAAAAGCAAAAGTTTTATCTAAAGATTTAGGAGTTCGTTTAGGCAAGATTACATCTTTTAGTGAATCTGGTAATTATCCAGTGCCTATGTATGCAAAAGCTATGATGGTAGCAGATGGTATAGCAGAATCTGCTCCAGCTGTAGTTCCAAAAGGTGAAAATACAATAAGTTCTGATGTCACAATAACTTACGAAATAAGATAATTGACTATTTTACAAGAAAAGAGTAGTATTAAAAAAGCCCTTGAAAGGGGGCTTTTTTAAAATAAAAAGAAAATTTATTAAATATATGTCAAAAATAACCGAGTATTTTAAGGATACAAAAGCAGAATTAAAGCACGTAAATTGGCCAGGCAGACGTCAGACATTTTATTATACTTTGATCGTTGTTGCTCTTTCTGTGGTCATTGCTTACTTTTTAGGTATTTTTGATTTTATTTTTTCAACAGGTTTGGAAAAGATAATTTCTTTCTAAATATTTATGTCAAAACAAGAAACACAAGGAGTAAGAAATTGGTATGCAATACATACTTATGCCGGATATGAAAATGCGGTTCTTCGTAATTTAAAACAACGTATTGATTCTCTCGGTATGCACGATAAGATTTTTAATGTCATTGTTCCAGTTGAAAAGAAAATAAAAATAAAAGCAGGTAAACGCGTTGAAGTGGAAGAAAAAATTTACCCCGGTTATGTTTTAGTAGATATGATCGTTACAGATGATTCTTGGTACGTTGTTCGTAATACTCCACGTGTTACTGGTTTCGTTGGAGCTGGAGTTAATCCTGTTCCTCTTAAAACAGAAGAAGTTGATTATTTGTTTAAGAAAATGGATACAAGTACGGCTAAACATAATATTGATCTTGCTATCGGGGAAACAGTTCGCATAGTAGATGGCCCATTTAAAGATCTTGAAGGTAAAGTAAATTCCGTGGATCAAGAACGTGGAAAAGTAAAAGTCCTTGTTTCAATGTTCGGTCGCGAAACACCAGTCGAATTAGACTTCTTGCAAGTTAAGAAAATATAAGTTAATGTAAAAAATATATGGCAAAGAAAATAACAAAGAAAATTAAATTACAAATACAAGCAGCTAAAGCAACCCCAGCACCACCTTTAGGTCCTGCTCTTGGACAGGCTGGTATAAACATTGGAGATTTCGTAACAAAATTCAATGCAGCTACCCAGAAAATGGCAGGAGACAAAGTTGGAGTTGTTATTACTGTTTATGAAGATAGAAGTTATGATTTCGTAATAAAAACACCTCCTGCAACTGGTCTTATTTTGAAAGCAGCTGGAGTAGAGAAAGGTTCAGGTAAGAATGCTGTAACAAAAGCAGGAAAGATAACTAAAGCTCAAGCATTAGAAATTGCTAAAAAGAAAATGGTTGATTTGAATTCAAAAGATGATGCTGGTGCTATCGCTATTATAGCTGGTTCTGCTCGAAGTATGGGGATAGAAGTCAAAGACTAAAAATTTTTTAAGAAAAAGCCGACAAGAAATTGTTGGCTTTTTTGTTTTTAGAGTAGTATATTTATAGGATGGTAGACCTTAATAAATTGCAAAAAGAAATAATGCGCAATAAGATTGAAAAAGGTTTTAATACGACTGACGTCGCTTTAGAATTTTGTCGTGCACATGAAGAACTTTCTGAAGCATTTTCTAAATTTAATAAAAACCAAGACGGTGTCGCTGAAGAATTTGCGGATGTTGCAATATTTTTACTTGGAATGGCGGAAATTTTAGGTTTTGATTTAGAAAAAGAATTAGTTTCAAAAATAGAAAAAAATAAGAATCGTAAATATAAAAAAGAAAAAAGTCCTGATGGAAAGGACGTATTTATAAGGATTAAGACTGACGAGGATCCCTAAAATAATTTCTTGTATTCTATAAATGAATAAGATAGGGGATTTTTTTCGTCGGGTTTATGTGTTTCGCGAGATACTTCACCGAAAACTATTGGAATGATTTCTGGAAAGAATGCGTCAGCATTTTTATCTTCTGCTTCTATTTGAGTGATATAAAGTTTATCAGCGAATTCTATAGCTTGTTTATATATTTCTGCTCCACCAATAATAAAAATTTCTTCTTTTTTATTATCAAAAAGATTTAAAACTTCTTCTAATGAATGCGCAATTTCAACGCCTTCAGCTTTGTAATTTTTATCTCTAGTTATTATTATATTTTTTCTGTTTGGCAATGGTTTGCCAATGCTTTCAAAAGTTTTTCTTCCCATTATCACAGGATGGCCTGAAGTTATTTCTTTAAAGTGTTTCATATCGGCTGGTAACTTCCAAAGAAGCTCATTATTTTTTCCAAGCTCATTATTCTTTCCAATTGCTGCGATGATAGATATTGTCATTATTTTATTATATCTAATCCTACAATAGGCTCTCCCGGCTTAAAAAATGGAGCAAAAGACTGATAGATTTCGTCTACTAATGTTTCGTCTTTTTTTTCTGCTCGATCATAAATATTTGAAGGTAAAATTGGGAAAATATCAGGATGATCATTTTTTCTTTTTATTAATTCTTCAGCGCCAGCGTAGTGTGTGTCATAAATATGCGCGTTTGAAATGCTGTGGGTGTATATTCCAGGTTTTACGTTTAATTTTTGAGCAAGAGTACATTGTAAAAGAGCAAAACCAAAAGTATCAAAAGGGCAACCGAGCATCATATCGTTAGAACGAATAATGTTGTGAAGATTTAGTCGCCCACCGATTATATTTACAGTAAAAGCAAAAGGGCAAGGCACATTTTTCTTTGGAGTTCCTCCATATCCATCATCAGATGGATCCCAAGTGATTACAACCCCGTGGCGTGAGCTAGGATCTTTTTGTAAAAGTTCAACTAGTTTACCAAGTTGGTCTCTACTGAAATTATGTCTCCAACGATATCCATAAGCAGAAGATATTGTTCCGTCTTTTTCTAAAAACTCGTCCCACATTTTTGTATATTTTCTCAAAAATTCTGTATTTTTTTCTCCAGTAATAAACCAGACTTGTTCAGCGATGGGGGACTTAATTGGATTCTTTCTGAGAGTTAAAACTGGGAAACCATCTTTTTCAAGATCAATTTGGAAAGTAAGGCCGGGTAATGATTTTGTTTTATGGCCGGTTCGTTCATTTAATTCTTCAATACCTTCTTCCATTATTTTTTTAATAAGTTTTTGGTATGTTGTGTCAAAAGTTGTCATATAGTAGAGTATACAATAGAACAATAATTATGGAAATTATGAAAACAATTACTTATCCTTATTTGCCAGATGGTCGGAAGATTCTATATGTTCCGGCAACTAATAAGTTCATTAAAAAAGCAAAAGAGTATGCTCGCAAACATTCTCTTGATGATGTTATGCCTACAGGCAGTGTTGTGGTTAAAAATAGTGAAATATTAGGTCTTGGAGCAAATGGTAGCAATTATCATAAAAACCATGAATGTGAAAGAATTAAAAAAAACATTCCAACTGGGCAAGGCTATGATCTTTGTGAAGGTTGTCATCCTAAAAATCACTCTGAGCTTAAGGCTATTAAAGATGCTATGGATAAAGATTTTAATCCAAAAGGGGCAGATTTGTATCTTTGGGGGCATTGGTGGTGTTGCGAGCCATGTTGGGATGCCATAATAAAAGCTGGTATTAAAAATGTTTACCTAATGAACAGAAGTGAAATTCTTTTTAATAAAGAAAATTCAGACAATATTGTAGGTAAACAATTCCCTAAATATCATAAATAAGCTTTTTTAGTATTTTATTAAAACTGATTCTTTTGAATCGGTTTTTTTAGTTGACAAATTATCTTGTAAATGCTATTCTTTAATTATCAATCTCAACTATTATTTAACGAGACTGACGATTGTGGAAATCATCTATGACTTGTGTCTGGAGATCGATATCCATGACACAAAAGAATATATGATAAACAAACGCAGTTTCGCGCGTCCCGCTTCGGTTGGTCCGCGTAAATTTTCACGTTTTGGCGTGAAAAAGGCACCTAGTGCTAGTGGTTCTCGTTTCGGCGGGGCTAAAAAATTTAATAAAAATTCTCATCCTAAAAGAGGAGGAGGAAGTAAAAAAAGATTCGGTGGAGAAAGAATTGATTTTTCACGTTTCATAAAAAAAGGAGAACATGTGAAAGAATTGCCTTATGTATCAAAACATACATTTGCTGATTTTAATCTACAAGAACAACTCCAAAAAAATATTATTAAAAAAGGTTTTACCAATCCAAGACCAATCCAAGATCAAGCAATACGTTCTGTTTTGGAAGGAAGAGATGTTTTTGGTATGGCAAATACTGGGACAGGTAAAACTGCAGCATTTCTCGTGCCTTTAATAGAAAAAAATCTTAAAAATAAAAAAATTGTTAAACAATCAATAGACAGAGAAACAATTTTGATTATGGCTCCTACAAGAGAGCTTGCAATGCAAATCGAAAGTGATTTTCGTGATTTAACTTTTGGTTTAGGAATTTTTTCTGTCGCTTGCGTCGGTGGACTTCCTATAAATAAACAAATAGATGAAATTAGAAGAGGAGTTACTTTCGTAATAGGAACTCCAGGTAGAATTTATGATTTAATTCACAGAAAAATATTAGATCTTTCAAAGTGTACTTCGGTTGTTTTAGACGAAGCAGATAGGATGCTTGATATGGGATTTCGTGATGACATGGTTTTTATTTTAGGAAAATGTCCAAAAGAAAATCGTCAAACATTATTCTTTTCAGCAACACTTTCTCCTGAAATTAAAAAACTAACAACTGAATTTTTAAAAGATCCGATCTTTATTTCTGTGATATCTGGCGAGACAGCAAAAAATATTGATCAAGATGTTATTCGTGTTAAAACAAAAGAAGAAAAATTAGATAGATTACATGAAGTCTTAAAGAGAGATGGTTCAGACAAGGTTTTAATTTTTCGTGAAATGAAACACAGTGTGGATACTTTAACAAAAGAACTTCACCAATTAGGTTTTAAAGTTGGATGTATTCATGGAGATAAAAGAAGTCGTGAAAGAATTCGCACTTTAAATTTATTTAAGAAAGATGAAATAACTATATTAATAGCGACAGATGTCGCAGCCCGTGGACTAGATATCCCAGATGTGACTCATGTTATTAATTATGATATTCCGCAAACTTATGAAACTTATGTGCATCGTATCGGTAGAACAGGCCGTTCTGGCAAAAAGGGGATAGCTCTTACTTTCGTACCTGCATAAAATAAAAAACAAGAATAATATTTTTGTCGGTACGGATTTTTAAAGTTTTAAAAATCCTGAAATTTTCGCGCCGTCGCGCTCAAAATCCCTTAAAAACATTATTCTTGTTTTTAAATTACTTAACAAAAAACCACCCAATGGGTGGTTTTTTGTTTATTTGATTAGTCCAGCTTTTTTGAGGGTTTTATATACTCCATTTTTTTTCATTGTACGCATCCCTTTTGTTGAAACTTTCACATTAATTGATTTATTTAACTCAGGAACAAAAATCTTCTTCTTTTGAAGATTTGTGTATTTTCTCTTTTTGCCAGTTGGGTTAAATTTAGTGGCACGAGTTCTGTTAGAGTATCCACCTCCGACAACTGAACTCTTTTTTGTTATTGCACATATTTTCACCATAGTTTTTTTATGCTATCATTAAAACTATCATTATGCAAGCAACAGACGCAATTTTCTATATAGCAATACTTGTGATGTCAGTTGTGATTCATGAAGTTTCGCATGGTTTTATGGCGGAATATTTTGGCGATAAAACAGCACGAAATGCTGGAAGGCTTACTTTAAATCCTTTAAAACATTTAGATCCATTTGGTTCAATCATTTTGCCTGCACTTTTATATTTTTCTTCTGGTTTTGTTTTTGGCTGGGCAAGACCTGTGCCCTATAATCCAGACAATCTTCGTAATAAAAGATGGGGGACTATAGCAGTTGCTGCTGCTGGGATTTTGGCGAATCTTTCAATTGCAGTTATTTTTGGAATTATTTTACGTTTCTCTCCAAATTTCTCTGTTCCAGATGGTTTTGATTTTATTGTTTCTTCAATTGTTATAATAAATTTAGCATTGGCATTATTTAATCTTGTGCCTATTCCTCCGCTTGATGGTTCAAAAATACTTTTTAATTTATTACCGGAATCTTTTTATCACCTAATTGGGTTTATTGAAACATATTCATTAATTATTTTTATTGTTTTCGTTGCTTTTTTTTCTAATTATCTATTTCCAATATTAGCTTATTTGTATCATCTTATTACTAATGTTCAACTAGTCTAATAATATTAGACTTTTTTAAAAAAAATATAGTATAATAATTATAATGAATAAAAATAAATTTTTACTAACTAAAATAGTGTTCCTAGCATTGTTGCCAGTTTTTATTTTTTCTTTTTTTTATATTGCTAATGCTGCTAATCCGGGGCACATAGCGCCTTCAGAACTTTGTATAGAAAATTTATCTTGTGCTGAACTTGATAGTGATAATAGTTATATAAATTTCGGTTGCGATAATTGTGATGTTGCTATTACCAGTCAAGAAATGACAGGTTATATTTTTGGAGAAAATATAGGATGGATTAACCTCTCTCCTTTAAATGGAGGTATTTCAAATACATCACTGGGGGAATTATCTGGTTGGGCTTGGGGAGAAAATGCAGGTTGGTTAAATTTTAATAGTATTGCAAATTGTGATACTAATAATAATGGTTTTATTGATTCTAGTCTTGCTTGTGCTGGAGATGATGCGACAGATGTTATAGCTGATTTTAAAGTTTCTATTAATAGATCAACTGGAGAATTTTCTGGTAATGCTTGGAGTCAAAATTATGGTTGGATAAATTTTACTTGCCCAGGATCTGCTTGTGTTACAACCGACTGGAGACCAAATATTGGTCCTCCCCCTATAAGTTTTGTTTTTGTCTGTTCAGATGAATC
>JBAQNK010000077.1:0-11716 GCA_049303695.1 Minisyncoccia bacterium
GATGTTCCTGACGTTGAGCCAGAATATTTAAGTAAAAATGTATGGAGAGAGGACAAATTAGTATCTAGTGAATTTTCTCGTGAAGAAATAATATCTCAATTTCCAGATTCTCAGGATGGATTTGTAAAAGTGAAGAAAATTTTATAATTTGAAAAAAGTTATTGTTTTAAACAAAATAGAAGGAGAGACTCCACTTGAAGCTTTAGAAAAGTTTCGAAGAAAAAATCCTGAATATAAAAATTTATCTATGACTTACGCTGGCAGGCTTGATCCTATGGCTTTTGGCGTTTTAATTGTTCTTGTTAGTGACGAAATAAAGAATAAAGAAAAATATTTAGCACTAGAAAAAGAATATGAATTTAAAGTTTTGTTTGGTTTCAAAACTGACACTTATGATATTTTAGGAAAATTGACAGATAAAAAATATCTTTCTTTAACAAAAAAAGAGTTAGAAAAATTAATTAAAAATAATTTAAAATCTTTTGTTGGTAAATTTAAACAAAAATATCCTTTATATTCTTCGAAGACAGTACAGGGTCAGCCTCTTTTTAAATATGCGAGATTAAACGAAGGTGTTGAGGTGCCAGAAAGAGAAGTCGTCGTTAAAAATTTAAAATTACTTAAAATAACAGAAATTAAAAAAGAAAAACTTTGGCAGAATATAGAAAAAAGAATAAAAAAAGTTAAAGGGGATTTTAGACAAAAAGAAATTTTAAAAATTTGGGAAAATGAACTTCTTTCAAAGAAAAATCAGGATAAATTTTTTGTTGTAGATTTTAAAATTAAATGTAGTAGTGGCACTTATGTAAGAGGTATAACAAACAGTTTAGGAGAAAAGATAAATATTCCAGCCTTAGCTTTTTATATAAAAAGAATAAAAATTGGTAAATTTGATTTAATTAATGCAAAAAGGCGTATTTTGCGTTAAAATATAAGGATAATATGAAATTAAATTATAAAAATGTTTTAAAAAAATACAAATCTGGGAATGAAGTTTCTCTGATTAAAAGCGGAGAAGAATATTTTAATATCTTAAAAAATATAATAAGAGAAGCCCAATACAAAATTCATTTTCAGACTTATATTTTTGATGATGACAATACTGGTAAGATGGTGGTGGAGGAATTAATAAATGCAAAAAAAAGAGGAGTGGAAGTTTATTTATTAGTTGATTCATACGGTTCCCGTGATCTTTCTAGGAGTTTTACAAAACAGATAGTTGATTCAGGTATTCATTTTAGATATTTTGCTCCAGTTGTTACATCTAAAGGTTTTTGCTTAGGGAGAAGACTTCATCAAAAGATAGTTACAATTGATTCTAAAATAGCTTTAATAGGTGGGATAAATGTGGCTGATAGATATTTTGGTAGTTTAGATAAAAAACCTTGGCTTGATTTTGCTTTGTTGGTTAAAGGGAAAATCTGTGAGAATGTTTCAAATATTTGTGATGGTTTTTGGGAAAGAAAGTTTCTTAATAAAAGAATAAAAAATAATATTAAAAAATTAGATAATAAAATTTATCCGTTACTTAGAATTAGGCAAAATGATTGGATAAGAGAGAAGAACCAAATTTCTAGAAGTTATAAAAATGCATTTAGAAATGCAGAAAAATATATTACTATTGTTGGAGCATATTTTTTACCCAGCAGAAAGTTGAGACATTTGCTTAAAAAAGCAGTGGATAGGGGAGTAAAAGTAAAAATTATTTTATCAAAAAAATCCGATGAGAAAGTTTTTCAACTAGCGATGGATTATTTGTATAATTGGATGCATAGAAATAATATTGAGATTTATGAATATCATCCTAGTGTTGTGCATGGTAAAGCAGCTGTTGTAGATGATACATGGCTCACTATAGGATCACATGATTTAAATTTTTTAAGCACCTATGGGCTTATTGAAATGAATATTGATGTTTTAGATAATACTTTAGCTAAAGAGTTCAATTTTTATTTAGAAAATATTATTGAAAATGAATGTATTAAAGTTACAAAAGAGCATTTAGAGAAAAAGTGGTTTTTTGAGAGATTTTTACGTTGGGTGACTTATGTTTTGGTTAGAATTTCAGAATGGTTTTTGATTTTTTTAGTTAGAGATGATGAATATCATGAATAGTTTTTAATAACAAGACAAAAATAAAAAAATAAGGTAATATTAAATTTATGATATTTTCATCATTATTAATAATAGTAGGATTGGTACTTTTTGAAACTATTTCGTCTGTAGATAATGCCATAATTAACGCAGAAGTACTCTCTACGATGAGTAAAAGAGCCAGAAAGTGGTTTCTTACTTGGGGGATGTTTATTGCTGTTTTTGTCGTTCGTGGTCTCTTGCCTTTCATAATAATTTGGGCTTTTAATACATCTCTTTCAGCTGGACAAGTATTTTCTGCGGCATGGTCTAGTGATCCATTAGTCCAAGAATCAATTCATAAATCTGCTCCTATTTTGCTTGTGGCGGGTGGAGTATTTTTATTGTTTTTATTTTTGCATTGGCTTTTTCTTGAAGATAAAAGAATGGGTTTACCAAAAGCTGAAAAATTCTTTATGGCAAAAGGTGTTTGGTTTTATGCAGTTGTTTCTATCTTACTCGCGATTATCGCATGGTTTGCTCTAAAACAGAGCAATTTGATGGGCTTCGGGGCAGTAGTTGGATCCTCTTTGTTTTTTATTACTCATGGCTTTAAGCAAAATGCAGAAGAACAAGAAAAGAAATTGCTTGGTAGTGCGCAATCTGATTTAAGTAAACTTTTCTTTTTGGAAATTATTGATACTACTTTTTCTATAGACGGCGTGCTCGGGGCTTTTGCCTTCACTCTTTCAGTGCCTTTGATACTTATCGGTAATGGAATCGGTGCTTTGGTTGTGCGAGAATTGACGCTTAGAAATATTGAGAGAATTAAAAAATATGTTTATCTAAAAAATGGAGCGATGTATTCAATATTAGTTCTTGGTATTATTATGATACTGCATAGTTTTGGTTTTAAAATTCCAGAATACGTTTCACCAGTTTCAACTTTCATAATAATTGGTTACTTTTTCTGGAAATCAAAAATACATTTGAAAAATAATATAATATAGTTTATATTTAGTCTTTATAAGATAAAATTTTAATACTTGTTTTTTATTTTTTTTGTAGTATAATTAAACTAAATTAGCACAAATAAGAATAAAAATTAAATAACAAATCATATGAATAACAACAAAAGTAAAACGACAACTCTTCTTCTTGAGAAGAACAAAGCACAAAGTGCTGAATTTATTAAACCCGCAAACAAATCATCTCGTCAGTATCATAGGGCTAAACATCCTACTGAGATAGCTGCTTTTAAATGTATGGACGGTAGATTAAATTTGCCTGTTATTACAAATGTTCCTCAAGGGATTATTCAACCTTACAGACAAATAGCCGGAGTTTTTGATTTAGGTGATCCATATCTTGGAAGTTTGATTGAAGGATGGGTTGATTATTCAATATCAAAAGCTAGAAAATGTTTGGTTTTATCTACTTACCATTTTTCTAAAGGGGATCATCACAGAGGTTGTGCTGGGCACCAAGAAAATACCAAGCAAGCTCTTGAATGGGCAAAAAGGTTGGTAAACCAACATAAATTGGTTTTTGGTGAAGTAACTCCAAGTTCTATTGTTTTTCCAGTAGTAGTTGGTATTGAGACAGACACTGATGGATTAATTTTCCACGGATATTCTGGCAAAACTTTTGCAGTTTTTGATAATCTTGATTTAAGTGCAGAAGAAATTTCTGATCGCATAACTGAAATTTACCCTGAAATGCCAACCGATGTTCGAAATGACTTGATGATTTTAGTTTCAGGTAACTGCGACCATGTGAAAAAAACAAAAAAAGAAGAACGAGATTTACTTGAACTTGTTCATGGGGAATCAATTATTTGTATTGGTAGAGGTTTTGGTTGGTTGCATGAACCAAATAAAGCCTTAATAATTGGACCATATGAAAATGAACTTTTTTCACTTGAAGATGCTATTGAAACAGCGGGGAATATCGTTCTTAAAAATATTAAAGAAGGACGAGTTTCGAAAACTGATGGAGTTACTGTGATGTGTTCAAGTCTATTCCTTGAAGAAGGAATGAACAGAATGAGAGAAACAGTAAAAGCCTTCACTCTCTTTAAAGTTGCTAAAAAAGTTTTATCTGAAAAAGTGCCTGAACTTGCTGATTGTAATTTACAATTTTTAGTAGGAAGTACTAATCAGGATGATTGGTTATTCAGAGAGATTGATCCCAATAGCTTTAATGAATATTTTGAATCAAACATTGGTTTATCCGATGAAGAACTCAAAATTATTGAAAGCTCAAAATAATTATTTAAAAACAGAGGAATTTAAAACCCTCTGTTTTTTTATTTTATAAAATATTGACATTTTGGTTATGTCATGATAATATCTTTTTGTAAAAGTTTTTTTGAAATAATAAATTTTAAACTTAAAGAATATGAAAAAAAGAACTATTTTCTTGTCTGCAATTTTAATTGCAATTTGTTTTGCTGTTTCTTCTTGTGATAAGCCAAAAGAAGAATCAAAAAAATTAACAAATCACCTTGATACATTATTTAATGAGTATGGAAATGGAGTATTAGATGCTTCAATAGTTTCAGTTTATGTTGATTATGTTTCTGATTCATTACAATCAGAAAGAGCCAAGTGGATAAAAGAATCTCTTTCTGCTGCTTCTTATAATATGACAGGAGGAGATTATGAAGACCCTGATGATTTGGTTAGGCAACTAGAAGAAACTTCAGCTCGTCTATTTACAAGGAGATGTCTAGTTGAACATTTAAAGCTTACCATTGCTGATGATGACGGCAATACTAATACTGAAATTATTCCATTTTTTGATCTTACTTCAAAAGGAGATCTTATTTTTCAGGAATTAAAAAAAATGCAGAGAGAAGATAAGAATAAAAACCTTGCTTCATTACCTTTAAATTGGTTTAAAATACAATAGTTTAATTAAAAAATATTTTTTAAAACAGAGGAATTAAAAACCCTCTGTTTTTTTATTTTTAATATATAATGTAGATATGAAACTGACCAAAACCGATTATTTAATATATAGGGATTGTGCAAAGAATGCATGGCTCAAGGTGCATAAGCCAGAGGTATATTTTTCAAAGCCATTGTCGGCTTTTGATCAAACGATAATAGACACTGGTAATGAAGTGGATATTTTAGCTCGGGATTTGTTTCCCAGAGGTGTTTTAATTGATGATAGAGATGATTCTGTGAAAACCATGAAGTTAGTAAAAGATAAAACATCTGTGATATACCAGCCGGTTTTTGAAACAGATTTATATAAAGTGGTATGTGATATTTTGGTTTGGAATAATGATTCTAAAGTATATGATTTATACGAAGTAAAAGCATCAAATAGCGGAGAAAATAAAAAAGCCAAAGATGATCTTTATTCATACGACATAGCTTTTCAATATTTAGTGCTTGAAGAATTAGGTATTCCTTTAGGTAAATTATTTCTTGTGAGATTTAATAATCAATATGTTAGGGGAGTAGAACTAGACTTAGACCAGCTTTTTATAAAAGAAGATTTTACAGAAAAAGTGAAAGAGGTTATTGGTACTGTTGCTAGTGAAATGAAAATCACGCAAGAATTTTTAGCTTCAGACAAAGAGCCTTTTGGTGATTGTAAATGTATTACAAGAGGAAGAAGTTCTCATTGCACTACCTTTTCTTATTCAAATCCTCATGTGCCGGAATATGGAGTGCATGATATTTCTAGAATTGGAATGTCTAAAAAGAAGCTTGCTGATTTAGTAGATAGTAATATTTTTCATATTCATGAAGTTCCAGATGACTTTCCTTTGAGTGAGAAACAAAGAAATCAAGTTGATGCTACAAAGTTTGATAAAATTTTTGTAAATAAAAAAGAGATTAGTGATTTTTTAGAAAAAATTTCTTTCCCGATTTCGTTTTTAGATTACGAAACTTTTGCTGCGGGTATTCCCAGGTTTACTGGTTTTAGTCCTTTTAACCAAATAACATTTCAGTTTTCATTACACATAGCTCTAGATAAAAAAAACGAACCAAAACATGAAGAATTTATTTTTACAGAAAATAAAAATCCAGATGAAGCATTTATTTTAGCGTTAAAAGAAAAATTACCAAACAAAGGTTCTGTTATTGTTTGGAATAAAAGTTTTGAAATTGGGAGAAATAAAGATTTAGCAAATAGAAATCCTGAGCATAGAGCATTTTTAGAAGAACTTAATTCTAGAGTTATTGATCTTATGGATATTTTTTCAGATCAGCATTATATTCATCCAAAATTTAAAGGAAAGACTTCTATAAAATATATCTTACCTGTGCTTGCGCCAGATTTATCTTACAAAGCACTTGATATACAAGAGGGAGCTACTGCTTCTGATACGTGGAATAAAATTGTGCGCGGTGAATATTCAAAAGAAGAAGCGCTCCAACAAACAGAATATTTAAAAACATATTGCAAACTTGATACTTATGCAATGTATGCAATATGGAAACATTTAATTGAAATAATATAAAAAAATAAGCCAGATTCTGATAAAGAAAATCTAGCTTACTGAATTTTGTGTAATGTTCTTTGCTCTTTTTGTATTTAATAATACAAAAGAATTGTTTCTTTTTGCCGCTGCTAAATCGAAACACGGGTACTTAGATGTTTCAGTTCCCCGTACTTTAACTCTGGATTCATCCAGTTTCTTTTTTACAAGAAAGGTTGCCCCATTCGGAAATCTCCGCATCAAAGGTTGTTCGCACCTATTCGGAGCTTATCGCAGCCTACCGCGTCCTTCATCGCTTACAGTTTTTACAAAGGTATTACACTTGATTTAAATACTTCAAAGAACGTTAAACACTGTACTAGTACTTTTACAGTATAGATAGTTTATTTTCTAAATGCAATTTAGAAAATTCTAGGCCCATTATCTAGCCAGCCGAGGTAAAATGCTATCACTAAAAATATTGCTGTTAATATAATTAAAATTAAATAATTCTTTTTCATATTTTAATTATACCTTAAATGTGATATATTTTCTTAATGACTGAAGGTGATAAAAAAGGCAGGGAACATCCTATTTCAATAGTTATAAATGATGCTGTAAGGATCTTTTCAGGTCTTGGTTTTGAGGTGGCAACAGGGCCAGAATTAGAAGATGATTGGCACAATTTTGATGCGCTCAATGTTCCCAAAGATCATCCTGCCCGAGACATGCAAGATACTTTTTGGATAAAAGGAGAGCAGGGGAAAGTCCTCAGAACTCACACTTCTCCTGTACAAATTCGTTATATGGAAAATTTTGCAAAATCAGGACAAAAACCTCCTTTTGCAATAGTTGTGCCTGGAAAAGTTTTTCGCAATGAAGCCACAGACGCTGGACATGAAATGCAATTCTATCAATTGGAAGGTTTGATGATCGGGGAAGATGTTAATGTGGCTAATATGAAATATGTTTTGCTTGAATTCTTTAAAAGATTTTTAGGAGAAGATGCAGAAATTCGTCTTCGTCCAAGTTTCTTTCCTTTCGTTGAACCAGGGTTTGAAGTTGATGTAAAACACAATGGAAAATGGATGGAATTATTAGGCGCAGGCATGGTGCATCCTAATGTTTTGAAAAATTGTGGAATTGATGCGGAAAAATATCAGGGCTTTGCTTTCGGTTTCGGACTTGATCGTTTAGCAATAATTAAATTCGGTGTTCCAGATATCCGTCTTTTTTACGAGGGAGATTTAAGACTAAATCAAATTTAATATGAAAATTTCTTACAAATGGATAAAAGAATATATTAAAGATTTACCAGCTCCAGAAAAAGTTGCTGAAGCAATTATTTTGCATGCTTTTGAAGTTGAGTCTATTGATAAAGTAGGGGACCTGTCTGCGCAGGCAGGTGATACAGTTTTTGATATTAAAATTTTACCCGACAGAGCACATGATTGTCTTTCTCATTTTGGAATTGCGAAAGAGATTTCTGGAATTTTAGGTTTAGAAATTAAAGAAAAAGAATCTAAAATTTTTGAATTAAAACCAACAGAATTAGAGATTGAAGTGCAAGATGAAAAGTGTTTGCGATATATGGGACGTATTATAAAGAATATAAAAGTTGAACCAAGTCCTTTGTGGTTAAAAGAAAGGCTTGAAGCAATAGGGCAGAAATCAATAAATAATATTGTAGATGCAGCTAATTTCGTGATGTTTGATTTGGGTCAGCCAATTCACTCTTTTGATTTAGACAAATTAGGAAGTCCTAAAATAATAGTTAGAAATGCTAAAAACGATGAGAAAATAACGACTTTAGACAAAAAGGAGATAAAATTGGATGATTCTATGTTAGTTATTGCAGACGAGAAAGATCCTCTCGTTATAGCTGGAATTAAAGGGGGAATTAAAGCTGAAGTTGATAATAGTACGAGAAATATAGTTATAGAGGTAGCTAATTTTAATCCTACAACTACTCGAAAAACTTCTAAAAAAATAAATATACTTACTGATGCAGTTAAAAGATACGAGAATGAAATATCTCCAGAACTATGTGAAAAAGCAATGAATGATATAACTGATTTGGTTGTAAAATTAGCAGGTGGAGAAGTAGAAAATATTGTTGACATTTATCCCGATAAACAAAAAGAAAGAAAAATATCTTTTTCTGTAGATTTTATAAATAAAAAACTTGGAGAAAAAGTTTCTTCTTCTGATATAGAAAATATTTTAAAGAAATATGAATATCAGTACAAATTTGATAATAAAAATTTTGAAATAGTTGTGCCGACATTACGTTTAGATTTAAATATTCCAGAAGATATGGTTGAAGAAATTGGCCGTGCTTATGGATATGAAAAAATTTCTCCAGAAGTCCCTAAAATAGATTTTAAACCAAAAACAAATGAAACTTTTTATAAAATACTTTTTGCCCGAAATAAATTATTAGATGACGGGTACTGTGAAGTTATGACTTATAGTTTTTGCAATACTGGAGAAGTAGAGGTCCTTGCTTCAGCTTCTGATAAAAAGTTTTTAAGAACTAATTTATCTGACGGGCTCAAAGAAAGTTTGAAATTAAATAAACTTAATTCTCCATTTTTAGGAATAAACGAAATAAAGATTTTTGAAATTGGAACTGTATTTAAAAAAGACAAGGAAGAAATTCATGTTGCTTATTCTGACAAGAAAAATATTGTTGAAAAAACTTTAGAGGAATTTTTTTCTGAGAATTCTTCTTTAGAAGAGCACGGATATTTTTCTGCTGAAAAATTCCTCGTGCTCGCGTCGTCACGCTCGCAAGTCTCTTCTAAAGAAAATTCTGAGAAAAATAAAAAGTTAAAAATGTGGTCTTTATTTCCGTTTATTTCCAGAGACATAGCAGTCTGGACTCCAGAAGGTGAAGACCCAGAACAAATAAGACAAATACTTGTTGAAAATGGTACGGAACTTTTAGCTAAAGAGCCATATATGTTTGATTCCTTCACAAAAGAGGGAAAAACTTCCTATGCTTTTAGGCTTGTTTTCCAGTCTTATGACAGAACTTTGACCGACGAGGAAATAAATCCAATAATGACAAAAATAAGCCACAAAATAAGCGAAAATTCAAGCTGGCAAATACGATAATTAACTAGTTTTTATAGTGTTTTTCTGATATAATAAAAGTATAGAAATTTTGTGTTTCTATTTATTTTTTTTAATTAAAATGGCTAAAGAAAAAGAAGAAAAAAAGACTCATCATTATAGTGCAGAAGACATTTCAGTTCTTGAAGGTCTTGAACCAGTACGACGTCGTCCTGGTATGTATATTGGTACAACTGGTCCTGAAGGGCTTCATCATTTGATATGGGAAATTTTTGATAATTCACGCGACGAAGCCATGGGAGGTTTTTGTGACAATATTGAAGTTGTTGTTTTGCCTGGTAATCGTATTCGTGTTACAGATAATGGCCGTGGTATTCCTGTTGATGTTCATAAAAAAACAAAAGTATCAGCACTTGAAACTGTGATGACTACACTTCATGCTGGAGGAAAATTCGGAGGAGAAGGGTATAAAGTTTCTGGAGGTTTGCACGGAGTGGGTGCGTCTGTTGTGAATGCATTGTCAATTTATTGTAAAGCAGAAGTTCACAGAGATGGAGGAAAATATTTTCAAGAATATTCTCAAGGTAAGAAAAAAAGTGCAGTTAAAAAAAATGGTGCATCAAAACTCAATGGAACGATAATTACTTTCGAACCTGATGTAGAAATTTTTAAAGATATTAAATTTGATTGGAATACAATAGTTAGCCATATCCGTCAGCAAGCATATTTAGTAAAAGGACTTAAAATTTTAATAATTGATGCGAGAGATTACAAAGGACAAATTGATGATTCAGATGTTTTTTATTTTAAAGAATTAGGATTAGAACTTCCGTCAACTTCATTTTATTTTGAAGGAGGGCTTACTTCTCTTATAAAATATTACAATAAATTTCAGAAACCAATTCAAGATAATATTTTTTATGTTGAAAAAGAATTAGATGGAGTTGGAGTTGAAATCGCTCTCCAGTATGTGGACGATATAGTTGATAGGATAATTCCTTTCGCTAACAATATTTACACTGCTGAAGGTGGAACGCATGTGACTGGTTTTAAAACTGCGCTTACTAGAACTTTAAATACTTACTGCAGAAAGAATGAAATGATGAAAGATTCTGAGGGTGGGTTTACTGGTGATGACGTTCTAGAAGGGTTAACTGTAGTTATTTCAGTAAAACTTCGTGAAATTCAATTTGAAGGTCAGACCAAGGCAAAGCTTGGAAGTATGGAGGCTCAAGGTGCCGTCGGAACGGTCTTCGGTGAAGCCTTCGCAGCATTCTTGGAAGAAAACCCAGATAACGCTAAAGCCATAATAAATAAGTCAATTTTAGCGCTTAGAGCTAGAAAAGCAGCAAAAGCAGCAAAAGATTCAATCTTACGTAAAGGGGCGCTTGAAGGAATGACTCTTCCAGGAAAATTGGCAGACTGTCAAAGCAAGAGCGCTGAAGAATCAGAATTATTCTTGGTGGAGGGAGATTCTGCAGGAGGTTCGGCAAAACAAGGAAGAGACAGACGCATTCAAGCCATATTGCCACTTCGTGGAAAAATTTTAAACGTTGAACGTGCTCGTATAGATAAAATGCTCGCTTCTAAAGAAGTGAGAGCTTTGATTATTGCAATGGGAACTTCTATTGGAGATACTTTTGATATTTCAAAAATGCGTTACCATAAAATAATTATTGCGACAGATGCCGACGTTGACGGAGCCCATATTCGTACATTATTGCTTACTCTTTTCTACCGATACTTTAAACAAATAGTTGAAGCGGGATATATTTATATTGCTCAACCCCCACTTTATAAAATAAAAAAAGGTAAAGAAATTAATTATGCTTATTCAGATGAAGAGAAAATTAAAATTATCGGAAAAGGCGTAGATGTAAGTGAGATAGAAAATTTAGAAGATCAAGTTGGGGGAGAAATAGAAGAAGCAGGAGAAGAAGAAGTTAAGAAAAGAGCTTCAAAAGTACATATTCAAAGATATAAAGGTCTCGGAGAAATGAATCCAGAAGAACTTTGGGAGACAACAATGGATCCTGAACATCGTATAATTAAAAAAGTTGATATATCAGACGCAGAAGAAGCAAATAAAATTTTTGATATTCTCATGGGCTCTGAAGTTCCACC
>JBAQNK010000078.1:0-3905 GCA_049303695.1 Minisyncoccia bacterium
TTTATTACATATCTTAGATATGCGTACATCTTATTCAAGTTTTCATGAATACAAAAAATTAAATAATTTAGAATAGTAATAATTCTAAATTATCAGCAGTTGATTTTTTAACTATTTATGTTATTGTTTAAATAAATAAAAGTTTGAAAACTAAATAACAAAGGAGGTAATTATGAATACAAAAGTGCCAGAATTCATTACAATAGGAGCAACTGTTTTATATAAAGGTAAACCTGTAAAAGTTATAGACAGTCTTCTTTCTTGCCCGTGTGTTCTTGGGAAAAAAGATAATCACACAGCAGATGACCTGAATGTTCCAGTTGTTAACTTAGAAGGAATAGGAACAGTTCCTTATTTAATAGAAGATTTTAATTCATTAAACCTTAAGTATGCAGAAATAGCTAAAGATGTTTGGCAAGCATTAAACGAAATACCCAGAGAAGGTTGGGTAAGAAGGAAAGTTAAAAATCCTGAAACAGTACAAGAACACTCTATCTCTTCAAGAAATTTAGTTATTGATATGATTGATCTTCTTCCTGAATTTTCAACGAAAGACATCTTGGATATTTTGGATATTCTTGAAGTTCATGATTATCCAGAAAAAATTGATGGGGATAAAGTTATTGTTACCTATGACAAAGAAGAGAAAAAACGACTTGAAGAAGAAAAATTCATATCTGAATTTAATGCTATGTCTGAAATTTGTAATGGGCTTGGTTTAGATGGAAAAGATATATTTAAACTTTGGCTTCGTTTTGAAGAGAAAATTGATGCCATGTCTATCTTTGCTAAACAAATTGATAAATATCAATCTATTGAAAAAGCATTTGAATATCAACAAAAAGGCGAAAAAGTTCGGGCTCAAGATTTCATTGATTATTACAGAAATGATATTGTACATCCTGTTCTTAAACAAAGAATATCATACATAGAAAAAAAGATTTAATTATCTTTAATATATTTTAAAAGACTGAAGGTTTTATCTTCGGTCTTTTTTTATTTACTCTAAACAAAAACACATTTTAAAATAATATTAAACTGCCAGAAAATACACTATTCGTGAAATTTTCAAACCTATTGTTTAATTACTGTATAGATGATAATGTAAAGAAAAATTGTATTATTGAAATAATATAAATCATATTTATATGGAAAATATAAAAACATTGACTGATGTAGAAAAAATTCTACAAAGTAAAAAAATAGACTACTGCAGAAAATTCAAGAGTAATATTTCTTTAGCTCGTTGTATAAAAGGAAAATTGAGCATCTTCGTAATTAGTAACGATGTATTAAATAAAGATAAAATTTATGCGTCATTAAATGGTTTTAAAAAGAATTTTGCTTATGAAACTAATGTTAGTCTAGCCATAGAAATATTTTTAACAGACACTAAAGAATTTGAACAACTAAATCTAGTGAAAGATATTTTTGCTGGTTTAAAATTAGACAAGGACGGTTATTGTGGTTGTCCAAAGTGTGGTTCCAGAAATTTACTTCACGATGGTTATGCTATCGATGATGGAGATATATCATGCCTTAATTGTTCTTACTCAATTTCTGGTTCTGACCCATATGAAATGATTTCGCGTTGGAATTCAAAAAACAGAAAGTCGTTCCAGTTAAAAATACCTTTTTAAAAAAAGCCTGATAATTATGAACAGGCTTTTTTATTTTTCCACTGATAAAACTGGACAACTGATAATATCATCGTGATATAATAAAAATATTATTAGTAATTAAAAAAAATAATTTACATGAAAAAATCTAATGTAATTTTAGTCATAATAGTAATTATTATTATTCTTTTAGGCAGTTGGTATTTAATGTCAACAAAATCTACACAACCAAAATTGTATCCATCAAATACTGAGCAAACGAATGATAAACCAGTAATTAAGGTCTCTTCTGACCCAATACTTGGTGATTATTTAGTAGCTTCAAATGGAATGACTTTGTATTTATTTACAAAAGATATTGTAAATGTAAGTAATTGTTATGATACATGTGCTATTAATTGGCCACCTTATTCTTTATCAGCTGATGAAACATTAATTTCTGGTGATAATGTCTTAGGTAAAATTTCCACTATCAATCGTAACGATGGTTCTACTCAATTAGCATATAATGGTATACCTCTTTATTTTTGGAAAAATGACGTAAAACCAGGGGATACCACAGGTCAAAATGTTGGTGGTGTTTGGTTTATTGTTAAACCATAGGTCGATTATTATAATAAATTAACCATTATATTTATGATGAAACTTGCTTGTAAAGAAATAAATCCTTCTACTACATGTTCTTTTGAAGCTACAGGAGAAACAAAACCAGAAGTGGCAAACAAGATGATGGCTCATGCTAAAGTAGTTCATGCTGATGATTTAAAAAATATGTCTGATGATGAAATTGAAAAAATGATGGAATCAAAAGTACACGAATAAATCACCTAAATCACTACTAAAAACAAGATTTCTTTAATTAAAGAAATCTTGTTTTTTTTATGTATAATTTTGATATAATTTACTTATTATTAATTAACATTTATTTATGAAAAAAATAATTTTAATTATTATAATAGTTATACTTTTAATTTTTGGAATTAAATTTTATACACAAAATTTAAGAGGTATTTGGCCCTTAGTAAAAACTCCAAATACACCAATTGCAAAATTGGCAGATCCAACGATTTATAAAAATTTAAATCTAAATTTACCTCCTAATTTTTCTATCTCTATTTTTGCACAAAATATACCTGGTGCAAGAGTTATGGCATTTGATAATTCTAATAACATTTGGGTATCTCAAACCAGTCAAGGAAAAATAAGCGAACTAATTTTAAATAATGGAGAAATACAATCTCAAAAAGTTATTTTTAGCGGACTTAGAAATCCACACGGACTTGCTTTTGATCCAGAAAACCCAAATATTCTTTATATAGCTGAAGAAACACAAATATCAAAAGTTACAATCACTCCAACTGTCGGAAAATTACAAAAAATAATTGATCTTCCTGCTGGAAGCAGACATTTTACGCGTACGTTAGGTTTCGGTCCTGACGGAAAGCTTTATGTCTCAATTGGATCAACTTGTGATGTTTGTAATGAATCTGACCCACGTATTGCTTCTATTTATTCACTCAACAAAGACGGTAGTAATTTTAAACAATTAGCTAAGGGTCTTAGAAATAGTGTTTTTTTCACTTTCAATAAAAATGACGGTAAAATATGGGCAACAGAAATGGGGCATGATTATTTAGGCGATAATATTCCACCAGATGAAATAAATACATTTAACTTAAAAAGTTCTACAACTTTAAATTACGGTTGGCCTATTTGCTATGGTCAAAATATCCATGACACCACTTTTGATAAAAATACTTATATAAGGAATCCTTGTATGATACCTTTTGAAATTCCAAGTTTCTTTGATATTCAAGCACATTCAGCTCCTTTAGGTCTTTCTTTTGTACCTGATAATAATTCGTGGCCAAAAGAATATTCACATAATCTTATTGTTGCTTTTCATGGTTCATGGAACAGAACCACACCGACAGGTTATAAAGTAGTTAGATTTATTTTAGATAATAAAGAAAATATTTTAAAGCAAGAAGATTTTATTACTGGTTGGCTCACACCAAGTGGTGCTGTTGGACGTCCTGTTGATATTGTATTTAATAATAAAGGGGAACTTTATATAACAGATGATGATTCTGGCTTAATATATAAAGTAATTTACAACGCTAAATATTAGTATATAAAAAGTATTTGTGTTACACTTCAACAGTCGTTTTTAATATAGCTTAATCAAAATAATCTCTATGTCAGAAGAAGAAACAAAAGTAGAAGGCACAGAAGAAACTCCTGTAGAAGAAAATCCTGAAGTTGAAACAGAAAAAACTGAAGAAA
>JBAQNK010000079.1:0-5651 GCA_049303695.1 Minisyncoccia bacterium
AGTGGTCCAAAGATACCATCAGCTGTTAAGCTGTTAGATGCTTGGAAAGCCATTACTGCAGCTTTTGTTATATTTCCAAAATAACCTGACATTGGAGAAACAGAAAGTTTTTCTTGAAGACAAGAAACATCTGCACTTCTCATACCAAACTTCAATGTAGTTGTGATTGAACAATCAGAAGCAGAAGCTGTAGTTGCTTTTAAAGCAACAACTCCTACGAACATAACTGCAAAAATCATAACTCCAAGAAGAATTTTTGATTTTAATAAATTACTCATAAAATTACTTTTAATTCTCGTTGTCTGCTTCTTTATTTTTTTAATCTTTTAAAATTAATAAAATAAAAAATTCAGATACAAGTTTTTATATGCCGTTAATTAGTTTCGACAAAACCAAAAGCATATATTTTCTATCACTGTTTTATTCGCCATTAATTAATAATAAATAAATAATGAGGCGAACATTTTAAACAGGAAGATTTAAACTAAATTGAAAACCAATTAAATTTAATAAAAATATTAAATTTAATTATCCCTATAGAAATTAATTCCTAATGGGACTATTAAGTTTTCAATGACCTGACAATATTTTTATTCAAGATTTTTTTTCGACGAATCCTGAACAAAAATAAATACATTCTTGTGAATACACTGATACGCAAAAAGTGCGTAACACGTAAACACAATACTATTATAATATATCAGCCAAATACGGCAATATATTATGTGGATAACAGCACTATAAAACATAGCTTTATAGCACTACAAGCTCACCTAAACAGTAAACTTACCACTTTTCAATATTCGCATATTTTTATTCAAAATGCAAATATCAAGCCTTTCAATATTGACGTTAGAAAATATAAAATATTACGAGATATCTGTTAAGAAATTTTCTAAAAGACACCCATAACAAGGTGTCTTTTACAAGGAATATTTACTCCATCTTTTCTCTCCAGATTTCTTAAGGACACCATCCCCCACCATGGAGATAAGTTCCCTTTGTAATGTCTTTTCTCCACAAGAAGCAAGAACTCCTTTTGCCATGTTTCTTATATCTGTTATCGTGGCAACTTTTTTGTCTGCGCCAAAGGAAGGGCAAGCTTTTATAATAGAAAGTATTTCTTCTCTTCTTTGTTTTTTCAAAACATCAAAATTGTCTTTCGTATTAGACACAGTGGAAATACTTTTTATGTTCTTTGATGTCCCTTTGTTATTCAAAAATCTCTTATCAGACACTTCAACTTTTTTTAGAGCTTTCATCAAAGTATCACCTCTTTGAAGGCCAATGCGACCTATAGAATTTTTATTAAAATTATTTGAAGAATCCACTTCTTTTACTTGATCAATATTTAAGAGATTATCGCTTTCATTCTTTTCAAAAAAATCTGACAGAGTTAACCTTTGTTTAGAATCTATTATGAATTGTCTAAGTTGGGCAAACTCTTTTTTAAGAATATTGGAGTTCATTTCAGAAATAAGATTGATGGCTTCTCCGATGTCCAATAGAGAAATTATTGCTGTAATTCTTTTCTCTACATCTGGCTCAGCAAGATGTATGTCCGTTATAATATCTGCTCCTAGTTTTCTTAATTTTTCTCTTAGTGGTTCTTCGCTTTCCAAAATGTCCGTTACCATATAAAGGGCAGTAATAAGCTTATTGGTTTTATTATAAGAGTCAGAATTTAGTCCATTAGCCCCATACGAACTAAAGCCTAAAGAGGTGTCTTTTACAGAATTTCCTGTAACGTCTTTTATGTTTTTATTCTCCTCTAACATGCTGTCTATTATATATAAGACAGCAAAAAAGACAAGTCTTTTTTGCTGTAATAAAAAGCTTGTAAAATTCATAAAATTATAAAACAGAAACAAAAACAAGAAGTAAAAATTTTCGCCTGCGGGCACTGGCTTCGTCTTGTCCGCCAGAAAAATTCTACTTCTTGTTTTTGTAAAAAATAATAGTTTTCTTTTTGAAGAAGAGAATTTATGATAAAATGACTCCATGGCAAAAAATGAAAAAAACTCTAATAAAAAAAACACCCAAACACAAGAAAAAAAATATCCTAACTCTTCTAAAGTAAAATTAAAAACAGAAACAAAACACGGCATACTTGCAGTCATCTTTTTTGTTTTAGCATTATTCCTTTTTATGTCAGCATTCGGAGTAGCAGGAAAAGCTGGTGAACTTACTTATGAATTTTTCCACTACTTGCTCGGACTTGGTTATGTTTTACTTCCTGCTCTTTTTGTTCTCTTGGGATCATCTTTTATAAAATCTGAAAGACCAAACATCGGATGGATCAGAACAATAAGTTCATTAACATTTTTACTTTCTGGACTTGGAATGATAGACATAGCTTCTACTGAGCACGCTGGAGGATTTTTAGGAAGAATTTTATCAACATTATTTGTTCCCCTCTTTGATGTCTACGCAAGTATTGTTTTCCTTGGTGCTATTTTAATAATTTCAATCATTGTTATGTTTGATGAAAAACCTGCACTCATTCCATTCTTTAAACATATTTGGGTAATGATTAAAAGAAAAAAATCTGTTCCTGAAATAGAAGAAGTTGAGGAAGAAGAAACAGAAGATGAAGAAGAACAAACAGAAGAAGAGGTGGAAGAAAAAGAAAACACCGGAAACAAAATAAAGAAAGCATTAGGAATCGGAAAGAAAAATAAAGAAGAAAACATAGAAACAGAAGAAGAAATACCTATTAAAAAAAGAAAAAGCGGCCTCGCTTCAACTTACGTTCCTCCTCCATTGTCACTTCTTGAAGAAGATAAAGGGAAACCAAACACTGGAGACATTAAAGCAAATGCAAATATTATTAAACGCACACTTGCAAACTTCGGTATAGAAGTTGAAATGGATGAAATAACAGTCGGACCTACTGTAACTCGTTACGCTTTGAAACCAGCCGAAGGAATGAAACTTTCTCGTATCGTCGGTCTTCAAAATGATTTAGCTTTAGCGCTCGCTGCACACCCAATAAGAATAGAAGCTCCGATACCCGGAAAATCTTTAGTCGGTATTGAAATACCAAACAAAGCAAAATCAATCGTTGGTCTCGCTACACTACTCGCAGATGATAAATTCCAAAATTCTCCAAAGCCTCTAACCATAGCACTCGGTCGTGGAATTTCAGGCAAAGCAATATTCGGAAACTTGGCAAAGATGCCACATGCTCTCGTCGCAGGAACAACGGGATCCGGAAAATCAGTTACGATTCACTCAATCATTACTTCCCTATTGTATAGAAATGGACCAGAAGATTTGAAATTGATATTGATAGATCCAAAACGCGTAGAACTCACTCTATATAATAAAATTCCACATTTATTGACTCCAGTTATAACTGAAGCAAAGAAAACTATTTTAGCTCTAAAATGGGCAGCAAAAGAAATGGATCGCCGTTATGACATATTAGAAAGAGAGTCAGTGCGAGACGTTGAATCTTATCACAATACTATTCTTACAAAAACCACAAAGAAAACAAAAACAAATAGCGACGGCGAGGAAGTTGAAGTTGAGATGGATAAAATGCCTTATATTGTCATCATTATAGACGAATTAGCAGATATAATGACTGCATACCCAAGAGAACTTGAATCTGCTATCGTTCGTTTGGCTCAAATGTCTCGAGCTGTTGGTATACATATAATACTTTCAACACAACGCCCTGAAGTAAATGTCATTACTGGATTAATTAAAGCAAACATCCCTGCTCGTGTAGCATTAAAAGTTTCTTCTCAAATAGATTCACGTACTATTCTTGACGCCGGTGGAGCTGAAAAACTCTTAGGTGCCGGAGATATGCTTTATTCTTCAGGTGAAGCTCAACCAGAACGTTTACAATCAGCATTTATCTCAGAAACTGAAGTTAAAAAGGTTGTTAAATACTTGTCAGATGCATATAAAGATGAAATATCCGAGGAAATAGCCTTAACTGGTGGCTCTATTTCAGCTGATAAGTCTATTTTTGAAAGCACACTAGATGATCCGAATGAAGATGATGACGAAATGTATGAAGAAGCACGAATGTGCGTAATTGAAGCAGGAAAAGCATCTACTTCATACCTACAAAGAAAATTGAAACTAGGATACGCTCGCGCAGCCCGACTTATGGATATGCTTGAAGATCGTGGTGTGATAAGTGCAGGAGACGGAGCTAAGCCAAGAGAAGTATTGGAAAAAATAAACCATGATGAAAACGGAGGGAATGTAATATAACGAACAGTAAATGAACCAAAACGCTAAAAAGATAATAAAAATATCATCTGTTTCGTTTTTTTTCATTATTATTATAATCTATGCTTTTTTTACATCTAAAGAATTAATCTTTGGTATTAAAATAAAAAATGTAAACCTTGTAGATAATTCTGTAATGACAGAAAATATAGTAAAAGTAACTGGAAATGCAAAAAATGCTATAAAATTAACGTTAAATGACAGAGAAATTTCAGTTGACCAAAAAGGAAATTTTGAGGAAACAATCTCATTGCTTTTAGGATATAATATAATAACTATAAAAGCCAAAGATAAATTTGGTAATAGTGATGAAAAAAATTATAAGTTAATTTATAAAGCAGAAGTAAATCCTGCTCAATAATATGCAAAAGAAAAAAGAAAAAAAAGAAGATAAAGTAAACAATTCAGGCCTTGAAGATACATTAAAGGCAATTCAAACAAAATTTGGAGAAGGTTCTATTATGAAAATGGGAGACACTCCAAAAGTTAATATAAATGCTATCCCGACAGGATCACTTGGACTTGATATGGCACTTGGCGTCGGTGGTATCCCCCGCGGAAGAATCATTGAAATATTTGGACCAGAGTCATCTGGAAAAACAACTCTCGCATCTCATATTGTGGCAGAAGCTCAAAAACTTGGTGGAATCTGTGCATATATTGATGCTGAACATGCAATGGATCCAGAATATACAAAGAAACTTGGCGTGAAAATAAATGACCTACTAATTTCTCAACCAGACACAGGTGAACAAGCTCTTGAAATAGTGGAAAGTCTAGTTCGTTCAGGAAAAATTGATGTAATTGTTGTTGACTCAGTAGCTGCACTTACTCCAAAAGATGAAATTGAAGGAGATATGGGAGCTTATCATGTAGGAAAACAAGCAAGACTTATGTCTCAAGCATTAAGAAAGCTTACAGCAATCGTCGCTCGTTCAAAAACTGTCGTTATCTTTATAAACCAAATAAGAATGCAGATCGGGGTTATGTTTGGTAATCCTGAAACCACACCAGGAGGAAAAGCATTAAAATTCTATACTTCAGTAAGACTTGATATAAGAAAAATTGCACAAATTAAAAAAGGAGAAGATGTTGTAGGATCTCGCACTCGTGTGAAAATTGTTAAAAATAAAGTCGCAGCTCCTTTCAAACAAACAGAATTTGATATTATTTACAACGAAGGAATTTCAAAAGAAGGAGAAATCATAGCATTAGGCGAAAAATTTAAAATTCTTGAAAAAAGTGGCAATTCTTATTCATACATTCCAAATGGAGATCATAAGTTAGAAGTAAAACTTGGAAGAGGATATGATTCAACAAGAACTTTTTTGAAAGACAATCCTAAAATAGCTGATCAGATCTTAAAAGAAATTCGCAAAAAATTTAAAGAGGAAGTCTAA
>JBAQNK010000080.1:0-2464 GCA_049303695.1 Minisyncoccia bacterium
TTCATTCTTTTTCTGTTGTTGGTCTTCCTGATAAAGCTGTGGATGAATCAAAAGACAGAGTAAGTTCTGCTATAAAGAATTCTGGTTTTCAATCTCCAAAAGCGAAAAATCAAAAAATAATAGTTTCACTTTCACCGGCTGACCTTAAAAAAGAGGGGCCATTTTTTGATTTAGCTATTGCATTGTCATACATGCTTGCGTCAGGAGATTTAAAATTTAATCCAGAAAAGAAAATATTTTTAGGTGAGCTTGGACTTGATGGAACATTACGAAGAATCAGAGGTGCCTTGCCACTTGTGCAAGAAGCAAAGAGAATGGGTTTTGAAGAAATTTATTTACCAAAAGAAAATGCTATTGAGGCTGCGCTTGTAGAAGGAATAACTATTTTTGGTGCAGATAATTTATCTCAAGTTGTGGAACATTTAATTTTCAGTGAGCCCAGCAGAATTTCTTCGCCTGCCCGCAATGCTTCGCAAAGTGATGTAGGCGGGGGTCATAATAAAATTTTTCCTCAGCCAAAAACAGAAATAAATTATGAAAAAGAAATGAAAGGCGCTGATTTTTGTGATATTCGGGGACAGGAGGGTGCGAAGAGAGGATTGGAGATTGCAGCAGCTGGCGGGCATAATATTGCAATGTACGGGCCTCCAGGAACTGGGAAAACAATGTTGGCGCGAGCTTTTTCAGGACTTTTGCCTGATTTAGATCTTGATGAAATTTTAGAAATTACTGGAATTCATTCTGTTGCTGGGGCTACGCGTGGAGAACTTGTGTCTGCCCCTCCGTTTCGTTCACCGCACCATACCTCTTCTTATGTTTCACTTATTGGTGGAGGAACTTATCCTAAACCCGGAGAGGTAACATTGGCACATAGGGGAGTTTTGTTTTTAGATGAATTTCCAGAGTTTGAAAAAAGAGTGCTTGAATCTTTGCGTCAGCCACTTGAAGATAATATTGTTTGTATTTCTCGTGCGAAAGGATCAGCTATTTTTCCATCAAATTTTATTTTAGTTGCTGCGATGAATCCTTGCCCTTGTGGAAATGCAGGGAATAGACAAAAAGCTTGTATTTGTAAGCCTTCTGATTTAGATAGATATAAAAGAAAACTCTCAGGACCGATAATGGATAGAATTGATTTATGGGTTTCTGTTGGGAATATTGATTATAAAAAATTAGGGGAAGAAAGTACGGGGGAGAAAAGTAAAAACATAAAAGATAGAGTTTTGAGTGCTAGAAAAAAGCAAAAAGAAAGATTTGAAAAGTTAGATAGAAAAATAAGTTTAAATAGTGAGATGAATGTGAAAGATTTAACTTCTTTTATAAAATTAGAAGATGAAGTAAGGAATTTGCTTGATGAAAGCGCAACGAGTCTCGCATTATCCGCTCGTGCGTATCATAGAGTGATAAAAATCGCCCGAACTATCGCAGATCTAGAAAATTCAGAAGATATAAAACAGAATCATATTTTAGAAGCAATACAATACAGACCTAAGGTCGTTTAGATCCTGAGTTTAATCGAAGGATTAATGCTTAAAATAGCCTTATTTTATAAGGATATTAGCTATTGACTTTTACGTCATAGTATGATATACTTGTTGCAGTTAAGGTTCTTTGATTTTTGGATTTTTTTGATGTGATATATAGGATTTTCTAAGCTTCTTTTTGGGAATTTTAGAAAATCTTGTATGTCTAACAATTAATCCATTTAAATATGAAAAACTTAATTATTATCGGGGTGCTCATTTCTTTATTGAGCTGTACGTCATTTACTCAAAAGAACAATGACGGTAAAAACTTTTCAGTTGATTACACTATGTCCATAGAACAGTTGATTGTTGCTGGACACTATGATTGTATTAACAGCGAAGTAAATTCCAAAAATTTTTTTGAAGAAAAAACTTCTGGAAAATGCACCTTAAAAATGCATTTGATTAATTTTAAAGACTATATGACATCAGAAGACGTAAAGAAATGTATGGATAAAAATAATCTTCGTCCAGCTTCTCTTAAGGAACTCTTGGCCTTCGGAATTACAAACCTTCCTTTCTTAAAGAAGCATTCTGTGTTTGCCTTAGGTTCCAGTCTTAAAGTTAATATGCCTGGTGTAAAAGTAAAAGATGAATTCTTTACCAAAGAAATTTTTACAGGAGGTACAGACTATTTCTTCCCATATATAGGAGAAAATGGTTTTGGACAGGTTGAATTGGGAATGATTACCCAAGCTAATAATTGGGATTCTGACTGTTATTTCTTGGTTTTTTCAAAATAAAAAATAGTAAACAAAACAAAAACCGCCATAATCAATTGGCGGTTTTTATTTTTATCTCGAGATAAAATATTATTCAACAGCGTCTTTCAAAGCTTTTGCAGCTCTGAATTTTGGAACTTTCTTTGCAGCAACTTTAACTTGCTCTCCAGTTTTTGGATTGCGAGCCATTCTTGCAGCTCTTCCTTTTACAGAAAA
>JBAQNK010000081.1:0-3503 GCA_049303695.1 Minisyncoccia bacterium
ATAGAATTCGCTGATTGGTCTGAAAAATTTGATACTGATGCTATTATTCCGCTTGTAAATAAACTCGGACAATTTCTTTCAGATCCTTTGCTTAGAAATATCTTCGGACAAAAGGAAAATAAAATAGATATCAGTAAATTAATGAATGAAGGAAAAATTATTTTAATCAATCTTTCCAAGGGACGCCTTGGGGAAGAAAATTCAAGTTTCCTCGGTTCAATCTTTTTGACGAAAATAAAACAAGCTGGAATGGAAAGAGCCGCTATCCCAGAAAATGAACGTAATGATTTTTATTTATATGTGGACGAGTTCCAAAATGTGGTTACTCAAACATTTGAAAATATTTTGTCGGAAGCTCGTAAATATGGACTCAATCTTACAGTCGCTCATCAATATGTCGGACAAATTTTACCGAGAGTTCATCAAGCTGTGCTTGGAAACGTCGGAAGTGTTATTTGTTTCCGTGTCGGGGGAGAAGATGCAGTAAAATTAAAACCAGAATTTTCTCCGATTTTTGATGTCAAAGACATGATTAATCTGGCTGTTACAGAATTTTACGTAAAAATGACAATTGACGGAGAATCTTATGATCCTTTTTCAGCAGAAACTTTAAAAGTCTTACCACCAACTCATTCGTCAAACAGAGAAGAAATCATTGCTGCATCCCGAAATAAATATTCTATTTCAAAAGATGCAGCTGCTAAGCTTATTGCTGAAGAAGAAGCTACAATCATCAGAAGCGCTGAAGAAAAATCTATCATTGAAGGAAAAAATAAAAAAAATGGGAAGAAGAAAGAAATAGAAAGAGAAGAGGAAAACAGAGAAGAAGTTGTTGAAGAAGAAACAGAGGAAAAAGCTTCACAAGAAGCTGAACCTATGATATAGTTCTAAAAATTTTATGAAAAAAGATCCCGCACTAGAGCAAAGCTCAGTACGGGACAAGTTACTATTAAATTTAATTTATAAATATGTCCAAAGATTATTACAATATATTAGATGTTCCAAAGAGCGCTTCAAAAGACGAAATAAAGAAGGCTTTTTATAAATTGGCGCATAAATATCATCCTGACAAAAAAGGTGGAGATGAAAAGAAATTTAAAGAAGTAAATGAAGCCTATCAGGTTCTTTCAGATGATGCAAAACGTTCCAAATATGATCAGTTCGGTGCGGGCTTTGAGAATATGAGCGGTAAAGCGGGATATCAGCAAGGAGGTTTCGGAGGTTTTGATTTTTCTGGTTTTCAAAATGGTGGTGGAGGGATGGAATTTGATTTGAATGATATTTTTAGTGATTTTTTCGCTGGAGGAATGGGAGGCTTTAGAACGCGAACTCCTCGTGGAAGAGATTTTCAGACAGAAATTCAAGTTTCATTTATAGATTCTATTTTAGGAACAGAGAAGAAAATAGTTATAACTGGACACAAAGAAATAACAATAAAAATTCCAGCAGGTATTCGCAATGGCGAAAGTTTGAAAATGACAGGTTATGGAGAGGCTATAAAAAACGGCAAAGCGGGTGATTTGTTTATAAGAATAAATGTAAAAATACCAACTAAGATTTCCAAAAGAGCTCATGAACTTTTAGAAGAACTTAAAAAAGAGGGAATATAAAATGTTTCCAGAAAAAATTATTTTTATAGGAGTTTTTATAAATCTCATTTGTACGATTTGGTATATTCGGGGTATTTTTTATAGTGGAACAAAACCAAATTTAGTTTCTTTTTTTATTTGGACACTAGCACCATTTATCGGGGTATTTTTGCAATTAAAAGCTGGAGCAGGGCTTTCTACTCTTAGTGTATTTATGGCAGGATTTTGTCCTTTGCTTGTATTATTGTTTTCTATTTTTAATAAAAATTCTTATTGGAAAATAACAAGGTTTGATCTTATTTGTGGATTGATTTCTTTGTTGGCATTAGTGCTTTATGTTTTCACTCACAAATTAGGAATTTCAATATTATTTGCAATAGTGAGTGATGGGTTAGCATCAATTCCTACAATAAAGAAATCATGGAATTTTCCAGAAACAGAAACCAGTTCTATTTTTATAGCTGGTTTAATAAGTAATGTTTTATCTTTATTAATTATAAAAAACTGGATCTTTTCAATCTATTCTTTCAGTGTCTATTTAATAATAATAAATATAATTATTATTTTTTCTATTTACCGCAAGAGAATCTTTAAGAAAATTTAAAATCTGTTTTTAAATTTGTGAGCGATAATTGAATACAAAAGTTGCGCTGCGCCATATTCAGTAAGGACTGATTCTTTTTGAGGTGAAACTTCTACTATGTCTGCTCCGATTAATTCTTTTTCGTAAATTGCTCTTTCTATAAGTTCTAATCCGTAATACCATTCAATGCCACCTTGGATAGGAGTGCCTGTTCCTGGCATAAAGCTTGGATCAAAACCATCAACATCTATTGTTATGTAAAGATATTTTGTTTTAATTGAATTTAATATTTCAGAAATTTCAGGAACTTTTTTACCCCATTCAAAAACTTTTACATTATTTTTTGGATTGCTGAAATATTCATATTCACTTTTATCATAAGTTCTAACCCCAACTTGGACAATAGGGAAACCAAGCTCGCTTGCTCTGCGCATTACACAAGAATGGGCAAATTTTGAAGGATTTTTACTGTAATCACTGTCATCATTTCTTAAATCACAATGCGCGTCAAATTGTAAAATTGTCACATCTTTTGGATTGTATTTTTCTGCCAAAGCTTGAAACGTTCCGATTGAAACAGAATGTTCACCTCCCAAAAGAAAAGCAAATTTATCTTTATTTAAAAAAGATAAAGTTTTTTCTTTTATTTTTTGAACAGTTTTTGCAGGAGAAAGTTTGCTGATATTTTTTAAATCTTCGTGAGCGATTTTTACAAATTCTGTTGTTTCAACTTTAAATTGGCGATCAAAAAATTCTAATTTCTCATTTAGACATTTTACGATTGCTTTTGGCCCATTTATCGTTCCTTTTCTTGAAGAAGCAGTTTTTTCGTATGGAGCAGATAAAATAACAACATCTGCATCTTTTGTATTTTTTGTGTTTACAATTTGTTTTATCATAAAAATTAATTATCTATTACAACTCAATGATACTAAATTAATGTTTTTTTGCAAAGCATTTATAAATCTGTTAGTCTTAAAGTTATATATGAGTATTAAAACAGCGGAATTTGTTAGTCCAGGTCACCCAGACAAGATTTGTGATTTTATTGCAGACTCTATTTTAGATGCTTATTTAGAAGAAGATAAAAATAGCCGTGTTGCAGTAGAAGTGATGGGGGGTCATAATTTAATTACAATAAATGGAGAAATTACAAGCAAAGCATCTCCTGACTTGGAATCTTTAGTGAAAAAAATTGTAGGTCAAAACTACAAGGTTATTGTAAATTTATCCAAACAAAGTTTAGAAATTTCTCGTGGTGTAGATACTGGCGGTGCTGGTGATCAAGGGATTATGAAAGGTTATGCAACTTCTGAAACAGAAAGCATGAT
>JBAQNK010000082.1:0-2440 GCA_049303695.1 Minisyncoccia bacterium
GAATTTTCTTTTTCACGTTTTTCTATATCTCTTAAGAATTTTGGAATTTTTGCAAAATCTTTTTGCAATGTTTCGCGCATTCCGCCATTATAAAGAGCTGCGGCTGGATGATATAGGGGAAGAAAATATTTTGTTTCTATTTTATTGAATTTTTTAATTAAAAGTTTTCCGTGAATTGCTGAAATCTTTTCAAGAGGAAAAAAATCATTCATTGAATGGCGTCCGAGGAAAACTATCAATTTTGGTTTTATAAAATTAAGTTCTTCTAAAAGCCATTCTCGGCAAGCATCTTTTTCTTCGGGGAGAGGGTCGCGATTATTTGGTGGACGGTATTTTACAATATTTGTGATATAAATTTCTTCGCGTTTTAATTTTATACTTTCCAACATTTCAGCTAAGAATTTTCCTGCCGCGCCGACGAAAGGCACACCTTGTTCATCTTCGCTTTTTCCGGGTGCTTCGCCAATAAAAACAATTTCAGATTCAGGATTTCCGTTTCCTGGCACAGGCTGTGTAGCTGTCTTTTTTAATTCGCATTTACATAAAGAAAACCACTTTTCGTGTATTTTCTTTAGTTCTTCATATTTGTCCATAGATTCAATTATATAATAAAAAACAAAAGAATACCTTTTCTAGGGTACGGATTTTTTAAGCTTAAAAAATCCTGAAGTTTTCGCGCCGTCGCGCTCAAAACCCCCTAAAAAGGTATTTTTTATTTTTTATCAGAAATTTCTTCTTTAAGTTTTTTTGTGAATTCTTCTATTGAAATATCTTCTAGTTTTTCAGTCCTGGTTTCCACTGTTAGAGTTTTTGTTTCTTTTTCTTTATCACCAATAACTATAAGATAAGGAATCTTTTGCATTTTTGCGCCACGGATTTTTTTGCCAAGAGATTCATTTGATTCATCAAGTTCTACGCGCACCCCATTTTCTTTAAGAGTTTTGAAAACTTCACTAGCAAAATCTAAGTGTTTGTCTGTAGAAATAGGCAATATTTTTACTTGAACAGGGGAAAGCCACAAAGGAAATGCTCCCGCAAAATGTTCTATCATAACACCCATAAATCTTTCTAATGAGCCTGAAATGGCACGATGGATAACAACTGGTCTTTCTTCTTCTCCTTTTTCATTTATAAATTTTAATTCAAATCTTTCTGGTAAGTTGAAATCACACTGTATTGTTGCCAGTTGCCACTCACGGCCAATTGCATCTTTAAACATAAAGTCTAATTTAGGTCCGTAAAATGCAGCTTCACCTCTAACTATTTGATAATTTAAATTGTTAGCTTTGGCTGCTTCCTCTAAAGTTTTTTCTGCTTGGTTCCAAACTTCGTCACTTCCGATATATTTACTTAAATCTTCTCCTCGCACAGAAAGACTGACTCTGTATCCGTTCATCATTCCCATCGTTGTGTAAAAAGATTTTATAATTTCAACAATTGTGCTAACTTCTTGCCCTATCTGTGATACTCGGCAAAATAGGTGACCGTCATCTTGAGTAATAGCGCGTACGCGAGTAAGTCCAGAAAGTTGCCCAGCTTTTTCGTAACGATATACTGTAGCAGGTTCAAAATATCTTACAGGCATGTCTCGGTATGAAAATTGATTGTCTGCAAAAATTTGCATGTGATGTGGGCAATTCATTGGTTTCATAAAAAATTCTTCATCACCGCCTTTTACTTTAAAAAGTTCATTTCCAAATTTTGCTGCGTGTCCAGAAGTTTCATATAAATTTTGTTTTGCGATGTGTGGAGTCCAAACTCTGTCGTATCCTTTGTTTTTATGTAAGTCCCAAAGATAGTCTTCTATCTCCTTACGAATGATCATTCCGTTTGGCTGCATTAAAGGAAGTCCAGCTCCGACAAGATCTGATATAGTGAACAATTTTAATTCTTTTCCGATCTTTCTATGGTCTCTTTTTTTAGCTTCTTCTCTTTGGTTTATGTATGCTTCAAGTTCTTCTTTATTTTCAAATGCGAGTCCGTAGATACGAGTGAGCATTTTATTCTTTTCATCTCCACGCCAGTATGCTCCAGCCACGCGATCAAGCTTAAAAGAATCAGGGGAGATTTCTTTTGAAGGATTTTCTATGTGTCCGCCACGGCAAAGGTCTGTAAACTTTCCAGAAGTGTAAAGAGTTATTTTTTCATTTTTTAATCCCTCTATTAATTCTGTTTTATATTCATTGCCTGCAAAATATTTTTTTGCTTCATCAAAAGTTTTTTCTTCTACAGAAAACTCTTTCCAGGTCTTTAATATTTCACGCATTTTCTTTTCTATCTTTGGAAGATCTTTATCAGAGATAGGGGATTTGAAATCAAAGTCGTAATAGAAGCCGTCGTCTATTGGGGGACCCAAAGTCACTTTTGTTTCAGGATACATTTCCAAAACAGCGGCTGCTAAAAGGTGAGCCAAAGAATGTCTTAAATTGTGTAATTTATC
>JBAQNK010000083.1:0-5821 GCA_049303695.1 Minisyncoccia bacterium
GTTACGTGAGTATATATTTGCGTAGTTGCAATATTTGAGTGTCCGAGCATCATTTGCACGCTTCTGATGTCTGCGCCGTTTTGCAACAAATCTGTTGCGAAACAGTGTCTGATGACGTGGGGAGTAACTTTTTTAGAAATTCCTGCTTTGATGGCATATTCTTTTACGATTCTTTCAATTGATCTTCTTGTTAATGCGCCAGTGATTTTTTTTGATTCGTTTCCGACTTGGACAAAAAGTGCATCGTCCATATCTTTACGCAAAGCGAGGTATGATTTGATTGCGTTTCTTGCTTCGTCTGAAATAAAAACTACTCTGACTTTTCCTCCTTTTCCGCGAATTGAAAATTCGTCAGCAGTTAAATCAAGGTCGTTAGTCAAAGAACAAAGTTCTGAAACACGAAGTCCTGTAGAGAAAAAAAGTTCCAATATTGCTTTATCACGGAGAGATTTTATATCATTTCCATTTGCAGCATTTAAAAGTCGCGACAATTCATTCCCTGTAATAAGGTCTAAGGAACGTTCAGAAACTTTCGCTAATTCTATTTTGTCTGCTGAAATTGCTTTTATATCTCTTTTTGTTAAGTATTTTAAAAACATGCGAAGAGCTATCATATAATAGTTCTGTGTTTTTTTTGAAACAGTTTTACTAGGAATACGTCTAGTTCCTGCATGTAATGCTGGTTGACGGTTGAGCCACAGGCGAAATTCTCGGATAGAATCATCTGTTATATCTTTTGCGTTGTTTAATTTTCCATATTCAAAAATTTTTGAGAGATAATGATCGTAATTTTCAACAGTTCTTAAACTAGAACCTTTTTCTATTTCAATGTATTCTAGGAATTCTCTTTTTAGTTTTTCTATTTCTGTTGCCATATTTATATTTTATCATATATTGTGCGACGTTGTTTAAAATTTTGAAATAAAAAATGGGCCCCTCCTAGAGGCCCGTTACATCCTTTACTTTAGTTTTTCTTTTTTAAACCGGTTAACATCATGTTCATTTGCAGCTGACTTGTTTGAAAACAAAATACCTTTTTCATAGGCGTTTAAATATTAAATTATTTTTTTCCTACTCTTTTGTAAGGGTTTTCGGAATCCCCCTTTTGAGCAATTTCAGTTCAATTATAAACATTCTTTATAAAATAGCAAATAATTTGCATTTTTATGATATTTATGATAGTATCATACGTATGTTAGCTACAAAGAAAAAGCAAGCAATTATAAAGAAAAATCAAGTTCACGATAAAGATACTGGCTCTCCAGAAGTTCAGGTTGCCGTTTTGAGCACTAAAATCGATGAATTAGCAAAGCATTTAAAGAAACACAAGAAAGATAATCATTCTCGTCGTGGTCTTATCAAAATGGTTGCTGACAGACGAACTCATTTAAAGTATCTTCAAAGAAAAAGTAAGTCTCGCTATGATGCGCTTATGAAAAAAATGGATTTAGCATAATTTTCACAAAACCTGCTTCTGGCAGGTTTTGTTTTTATTGTTTGGTTTTTATTTTAAGTGTTATACTTCTAACATAGGTCGACCCGCCTGCAACGTTATGCGTAGCATTTCGGGCAGGTTTATTATTAATAATTTTTTTTATATATTATGACAGTAATTAAACATAAAGAACAAAGAGTTGGAGTTTTTATAGATACACAAAATTTATATCATTCAGCTCGTAATTTATATAAAGGTAGAGTAAATTTCGGTGCAGTTTTGAAAGAAGCAGTTGCTGGAAGAAAGCTTGTTCATGCGGTCGCTTATGTGATCACAACAGAATCAGGCGAAGAAAAGCATTTCTTTGAAGCGCTTACAAAACTTGGTATTGAAACTAAAACAAAAGATTTACAAGTTTTTCATACTGGAACTAAAAAAGGAGACTGGGATGTTGGGCTTGCAGTTGACGCGATTAAAACAGCTCCACGCTTGGATACCATTGTTTTGGTTTCTGGAGATGGTGATTTCGTGCCACTAGTGCAGTATTTGCAGACAATGACTCAAGTGGAGGTAATTTCTTTCGGGAAATCAACTTCTTCTAAACTTCGTGAAACAGCGGATGATTTTGTGGATTTATCTGAAAATCCAAAGAAGTTTCTACTTTAATTTAAATATAAACATAAAAGGTGTCATTTTAAAAACCGCACATATTTTTCTGCTGAAAAATTGTTATGCTCGGCTCGTCAGCCTGCGCAATGCTTTTTAAAACGGCACCTTTTATTTTGTAGGTGAGAATTTTTGATTGTTTTTTTTTGCATTTTATTCTTAAAATGCTAAGATACCTTGTAGTTGTTTGATTTTATTAGTTAATCAGTTCGCATTCGGACATAAAGTAGTGAAACGTAAAAATGTTTCAATACTCCAGTCTGGATACGAACTAACATCCGTGTTTCACACGGAAAAAAATTATATGCAAAAAAAAGAGTATTCAATTGAGATTGGTGGTAAAACATTAACCGCTATTTTTACTGATCTAACAAACCAGGCTCATGGTTCTGTTATGTTGAAATATGGTGAGACGATAGTGCTTGCGACAGCTTGTATGTCTAAAGATAAACAGGCAGGATTAGGGTTCTTTAATCTTACTGTTGATTATATGGAAAAGTTTTATGCTGCAGGAAAGATTTTAGGATCACGTTTCACGCGCCGTGAAGGGAAAGCTTCCAATGAAGCTATTTTAGCAAGTAGAGTCATTGATAGAACTATCCGTCCACTTTTCGATCAAAATTTAAGACATGCAGTGCAAGTTATCATAACTGTGATTTCTGTTGATGATAATGATCCATCAATGCTTGCAATAAATGCAGCATCTTTAGCTCTTCTTGTTTCAAATATTTCATGGCGTGGACCTATCGGGGCTGTGCGCGTTGGTAAATATGACGATGAAACATTAAAAATAAATCCATCTTCAAAAATGCGTGAAGAGGAATATCCTTACAAGTTTGATCTTACTGTTTGTGGAAGAGAAGGAAGTATTAACATGATTGAAGCTTCTGCAAGACAAGTAAAAGAAGACGAAATAGAAGAAGCTCTACAGAAAGCAAGCGCTGAAATTTCTAGACTTGAAGAATTCCAGAAAAATATTGCTAAAGAAATTGGAAAAGAAAAGAGAGTTATAGAAAAAGAAAGCATCAGTCCTGAATCTTTAGCATTATTTAATGAAAATATTTTGCCAAAAATGGAAGGAGCTATCTTTGCTGGCGCTGGCAAAGAAAAAATAGATGAGCTTCATAATATTTGGAACTCTTTAGTTAAAGAAACATTTCCCGAAAGAGCAGATTTTTCTTTGGAAGATGACCTTTTTGATAATACAGAAAATGATATGCTTCACGAGAAGGCTATAAAAGAAGATAAGCGTGCTGATGGTAGAAAAATGGATGAAGTGCGTGATCTTTCAGCTCAGGCTGGTGGACTTTCAACTATTATTCATGGTTCTGGAATATTTTATCGTGGAGGAACTCACGTTTTGTCTGTTCTTACTCTTGGAGGACCGGAAGATAAATATTTAATAGAAGGAATGGAAATAAAATTTGAAAAGAGATTTATGCACCATTACAACTTTCCTCCGTTTTCAGCTGGAGAAGTTGGACGTGCAGGATTTACGAATCGCAGAGAGATAGGACATGGAGCTCTTGCAGAAAAAGCATTAGCCATGGTTTTGCCTTCTAAGGAAGAATTTCCATACACTATTCGTATCGTTTCAGAATCTATGGCTTCAAACGGTTCAACTTCACAAGCTTCTATTTGTGCTGGAATAATTGCACTTATGGATGGAGGAGTTCCTATTAAAGCTCCTGTTGCTGGTATTGCTATGGGACTTATGTATGAGAGTGATGATAAATATAAAATATTAACTGATATTCAAGGACCAGAAGATCATCATGGTGATATGGATTTCAAAGTCGCAGGAACAAGAGAAGGAATAACAGCAATACAGCTTGATGTAAAAGTTGATGGTGTTCCAATAAAAATATTAGGCGAAGCGATGAAGCAATCAAAACAAGCACGTCTTCATATTTTAGATGCAATAGAAAAAGAAATTTCTGCGCCACGTAAAGAAATTTCTCCGAATGCTCCAAAAATTTTGATTATAAAAATAAATCCAGATCAGATCGGTATGGTTATAGGTAGTGGGGGAAAAACTATTAAAGATATTAAGGAAAAATCTGGAGCCGAAGTAAGTATTGAAGACGATGGAACTGTATATTTAACTGGTAAAAATGGATCTGCTGAAATAGCAAAAAAAATGGTTGAAGACATGACTCATGAATTTAAAGTCGGAGAAACTTTTGATGGAGAAATTGTTAAAATTGCAGATTTCGGAGCATTCGTAAAACTCAACGCTTTTACTGATGGAATGGTTCATATTTCTGAGATTGCACCTTTCCGTGTTGAGAGAGTTAGCGATATAATAAAGGAAGGGATGATTGTCCCAGTGAAAGTGATAAATATTGATAGAGAAAAAGGAAGAATCGGTCTTTCTATCAAAGAAGCAGACAAAGATTTTTTCAAACCAAAAGCTTAGTTTGTTAAATATGGAAGAAAAAAAATCAAAAAACATAAATGTAAAAACTTATGCTGAAGATATGGCTAAGGTTCTTGAAAGTAACGAAGAAGGTATCGTAAAAAGAATAATTCACGAGCAAGAAGAACAGGAAGAACAAAAGAAAAATTTATCTCCAGAGTCAAAGAAAAATAAATTTTTTATGTTTATAAGTGTGGTGCTTGTTGTTCTGGCATTTTTTGCTATATTTTTTGTCGTTGTTTTTAGAGAACAAATTTTTACAGTAGATATTGCACCTCAATTTTCTCCTATAATTTTTACTGATCAAAGTAGTATTTTAGAAATTGGTGGGCTTAATAAAGATAAAATAGCTCAAATTGTTTCAAACGAAGTAAATAATACAAAAGCAAAGATAGGTGGAGTAGAAGGGATTTATCTAACAAACAATAAAAATCCAGTTTTTCTAAGAGAGTTTATAACTTTAATAAATGGAAGCTTTGTTCCTGGGCAAGATGTTTTTGTAAGTGATAATTTTTTACTTGGAGCATTTAACAGTGGGCTAAAATCAACCTCACCTACTGCTGGAGATTTGTTTATTTTGTTGAAAGTTCGTTCTTTTGCTGATGTTTTCCAAAATATACATGATTGGGAAAATAAAATGTTTTATGACTTGCATGGATTTTTTAATGTTAATATAAATTCTGATACGAATTATTTGTTAACCAAGGATTTTGAAGATGGCATTGTTGAAAACAAAAATGCTCGAATTCTTCATGATAAAGACGGGAAAACTGTTTTAATGTATGTGTTTGTTGATGAAAATTCCGTTGTTATAACCAATACAGAGCAAGCTACCCATGAAATAATCCTTAGGCTTGCATCAAGCCAAATAAAGAAATAGAGTATTTGCCTTAAAAGTTTAAAATGCTATCATTTGTGTATGTCATTAGATAAAAAGAAAATTAAAGAAAAATTAGAAAAAGAGAGAGATATGTTGGTTGAGCAAATGAGAGATATGGGTAAGCTCAATCCACAAACAGGAGAATGGGAGGCCACTCCAGAAGAAATGGGATATCAAGAATCAGACCAGAACGATATGGCTGATAGGTTTGAAAATTTCGAAGAAAGAAGTTCTATGATAAAAGATCTAGAAGTAAGATTGAATAATATTTTGAAAGCATTAAAAGGAATAAATAGAGAATCTTTTGGTAAATGTGAAGTGTGTAAAAAAAATATTGAGGGAACCAGAATGGAAGCAAATCCAGCTGCACGAACTTGCAAGAAGCATTTAAACGGATAACTTAAAAAGTTTAATTTTTTAA
>JBAQNK010000084.1:0-3744 GCA_049303695.1 Minisyncoccia bacterium
TGGATGCGCAAAATACTTTACTTAAAATATTTGAAGAACCAATAAAAGATACACATTTCTTTATAATTACGCCTGACACTAATGCTCTTTTGAGAACTTTTGTTTCAAGATTTTATTTAATTTCAAACGAGCAAGAGCAAAAAGAAAAAACAAAACCTGTCTCAATGCAAAGCGGGGATGCTGAAAAATTTTTAAAGATGTCGTTGCGAGAAAGAATTGATTTTCTGAAAGAATTTTTGAAAGGGAAGGATGTAGACGATGAAGAAATTGTTATCGAAGATTCTGTTCGTTCAAAAGCTTTGCACTTTTTAAGCATACTTGAATTTTCTTTACATTATTATATTTTTTTAGAAAAAAAATATAATAATATTGATTTAAGTTTTTTTAATCAAATATTCAAAGTACGTGAATTTTTGCGTCAACCCGGTTCATCAGCTAAGACATTAATGGAATCTTTAGCTTTAGATATACCAACTTTTTAGTTTTGCCAAAATCTATTACGAGGTGCTATAATAATGAAATGCAATACAACTTTTCAAGTTTTAAAAACGAATTAAAAAAAGTAGAAGAATTTTTATGTAAAGAATATAGCCAGCTTAGTACTGGTCGTGCTTCGCCGATGGTTTTAGATAGTGTTTCTGTTGAAGTTTATGGAGCATATCAACCTATTAAAAATGTAGCTTCTGTTTCTATTGAAGACCCAAAGACATTACGTATTGCTCCTTGGGATAAAGGGCAGATCAAATCAATTGAAAAAGCGATTTTAACAGCAGATATAGGATTATCCGTAGCTACTGATGAGTCTGGTATTCGTGTAATTTTTCCACAATTAACAACAGAAACAAGACAAAAGCTTGTAAAAATCCTGAAAGATAAATTAGAAGAAGCTAGAATTTCTGTTCGCAGGGAACGTGAACGTGTTTGGGATGAAATTCAAAATCAACAAAAAGATGGAAAAATGACAGAAGACGATAAATTCCGTGCAAAAGAAGATTTGCAAAAAGTTATAGATGAAGCAAATAAAAGTCTAGAATTAGTTTTCGAAAAAAAGGAAAAAGAAGTAATGGGTTAAACATTTATGAATATATTAATTTTTTTAGTAATCCTGTTGGTTTTGGTTTTAGTTCACGAAGCTGGACATTTTTTTACTGCTAAAAGTTTTGGGATTCGAGTAGATGAATTTGGTTTCGGTTTCCCTCCTAAAATTGCAAGTTTTAAAAAAGGGGAGACGGAGTATTCAATAAATGCTTTACCTTTTGGAGGTTTCGTTAAAATTTTTGGTGAAAGCATAGATGAAACAGATCTCGTTGAAGTTGGATTTATGGACAAAGAAGCAACTCCCGAGAAAGTTGATCTATCTAGAAGTTTAGTGCATAAATCAAAGTGGAAACAGGCACTAGTAATGTTTGCTGGAATCTTCGCGAATTTTTTACTTGCATGGCTTTTATTTTCTTTTGGTTTTATGTCAGGATTACCAACTTCTGTAGGAAGTGCTCCAAAAGCTTATGAACTAAAGGATGTAAATTTGGTAGTGGTTTCAGTTCTTCAAAAATCCCCAGCTGAAATTTCTGGTCTTAAAGCTGGTGATAAAATAGTTTCTATTAAATCAAACAATGATATTGTTTCTGAAATTAACCCTGATACATTAAAATCTTTTATTCTTTCTCATTCTGAAAAAGAAATTGAATTCGGATATTTGCGTGGAAAAGATAAAAATTTAAATTATACTAAAGTCATACCAAAACAAGGAATAGCTGATGAAAAACCCGCAATAGGTATATCCATGGATCAAGTTGGTATAGCTAAATTATCTCTTTTCCCAGCTCTCTGGGAAGGAATGAAATTAAACTTATCTGCCACAAAAAGCACTGCTGTAGGGCTTTATACGCTTATTGCGGAAGGTATACAAGGAAAAGGTAGCTTTTCTTCAGTATCAGGACCTGTGGGGATGGTAGGGATAGTGGGGGATGCTTATAAATTTGGCTGGGCTTATCTTTTATCTTTTGCTGCTTTGATTTCTATAAACTTGGCAATAATTAATTTAATTCCTTTTCCAGCTCTTGATGGTGGAAGATTATTTTTTCTTTTAATTGAAAAAGTTAAAGGTTCTCGTATAAATTCAAAAGTTGCTAATATCGCAAATTTAATTGGTTTTGCATTTTTGATTATTCTTATGCTTGTTGTAACTTATCACGATATTATTAAATTGTTTTAATTTTTTTAAAAATGCTTGATTTAGTTATTCCAATAATTGCATACGGATTAATATTCTATCTTTTTGGAATTACAGTTTTTAAATGGATGGTAGTAGTCGGTTTATTTATAGGGCTACTTGCTATTATTTATTTAATAGCAGAAAAAAGTCATGATTTTAGTAAGATAGAAAATTTGTTAAAGAAAACATATAAAAAAATACTTAAATTTATTGATGAATTATAGAAAAGAAATGAAAGTGTAATTAAAAAATAAAAATGCTATACTCAAAAAATGAAAAAAAAGGAACTAAAAATTGGAGTATTCTTTGGAGGTAAATCAGCTGAACATGAAGTATCAATAAAATCTGCTCAAAATATCATTAATGCTTTAGATAAGAAAAAGTATGAAATTACTGCAGTAAAAATAGGGATAGATGGAAAGTTTTCTTTAGAAAGTATCAAAAAATTTGATGTAATTTTTCCAGTTTTACATGGTCCGTTTGGAGAAGATGGGAGCTTCCAAGGATTATTAAAGCTAGCTCAAATTCCTTTTGTGGGGCCTAGTGTTCTTGGATCTGCTGTTGGAATGGATAAAGATGTAATGAAAAGACTTTTCAGAGAAGCTAATATTCCAATTGGAAAATTTATAGCTGTTCGTGTTGGAGAAAAAATATCGTTCAAAGAAATTTCCAAAAAACTTGGATTACCGATGTTTATTAAACCTGCAAATTTGGGTTCGTCTGTCGGAATTCATAAGGTTAAAACTGAAAAAGAATTTCAAAATGGCTTAAAAGATGCATTTAAATATGACACTAAAGTCGTAATTGAAAAAAACATAAATGGCAGGGAGATAGAATGTTCTGTGTTGGGAAACGAAAATCCAATTGCATCAGTTCCAGGTGAAATAATTGCAAATGCAGATTTTTATTCTTATGATTCAAAATATATAGATAATAAATCTGTATCACAAATTCCAGCAAAAATACCAAAAAATGTAGAAAGAAAAATACAAGATATGGCAGTAAAAGTGTTTAAGACTTTAAATTGTGAAGGACTTGGACGAGTTGATTTTTTTTTAACGAAAGATGGAAAAATTTTAGCGAATGAAATAAATACATTACCAGGATTTACAGCTATAAGTATGTATCCAAAGATGTGGGAAGCAAGCGGTTTACCTATTGCTCGTCTTTTAGATAAACTTATTGATCTTGCGATTGATAGATTTAAAAGAGATTCAAAATTAAAAAACACGGTTAAATAATATGAAAAATTTACCTCTTTCTTATATTGAATTATCTAAAAATAATTTAATTCATAATATAAAGCAATTGAAAAGTTTAACGAAAAATGGAACTAAAGTTGTTGCTATGATAAAAGCAAATGCTTACGGACATGGACAAAATGAAGTTGCAAAAATTCTTGAACCTTACACAGATTATTTTGGAGTGAATAGTATTAATGAACTTGAAATTTTAAGAAAAATAACTAAAAAGGAAACTTTTGTCTTAGGTTATGTTTGTGAAAGTGATTTAGAAAAAGCATTGAAGCT
>JBAQNK010000085.1:0-6159 GCA_049303695.1 Minisyncoccia bacterium
AAATAAAATGCCATTTTCCAAAAGAAATCAGGTTTTTCTTGAAAACGCCCCTCCTTTGCAAAATTCTTTTTTATTTTAAAAAATTCAATTTTCATATTTTAAAAAATTATTGAATAAAAGTTAACAATTTCATTTTAAATGTTGCTTCCCATTCTGGAATTTTAAGTTTATTTCCTGATGAATCTTCTGTAACTGATACTTCCATATCAACTGAATTTGTTTCAAGTTCGTAAGGAGAATCTTCTAAAAGCATTAAAAATTTATAAACTGCTTCAAAACTACCGAATGCTTTTACTCCAACCAACAATCCGGTCTTATCTTTTGATATATCAACCGAAGTGACTTCAGCTTTTGCTTTTACCCTTGTTGCTAATGTTTCAATTGTATTCAAAAAAGGAACAGCATCTGTACTTTTTGCAAAATGCGCATCAAGTAAAATTCTGTCAGCCTCTATCTCTTTAATACTATTATTAAGAAATTTTATTTCTTCACGTTTTTGATATTCTTCTTGCCACATCAACAAAGAATCTTCTGCTATTTTTTCTTTTTTATTTATAAAATTAAAAATAAAAAAGAAACTTAAAATAGAAAAAGTAAAAAGCAGCATTCCAGTTGTAATCATTAATTTTTTCTTAAAGTGTTTCATTTTATGAAGGCATTAAACTCAAATAAAATTCTATATTTGACCCTTTAATAAAATTAGAAATGGGTAAATCTACTTCTAAAAAAGCTGGATCATCTTCAAGCATTTGTCTGAAAATAAGTAAACGCTCACGATCAGGAGCTATGCCACGGATATTTATTTTTTTACTTTTGATTGGATTGCTTTCATATGAAAATTTATTTATTTTGATATCTGGCATTTTCTTAAGCATAATCTCACCAATAACTTTTTGAGACACCAGAAATTTCTTTTGCTCGGCCTTCTCAATTAAACCGAGTTTAATGTTCAAATCAGTAACAATTTGTTTTGTTTGTTGCTCCACTTTCAGCATAGGCTCTTTTTTAAGTGTTTCTAATTTTTGATTTTCCCAATTTGCTTTTTCAGTAACCAAAAAATAAGCAGGAATAAGAGCAATAGAAGCCATCAAAACAGAAAGCCCTAACGTCCACAGAAATAAAGCAACTAGGCGAAAATGAAAGTCTTTAGACATTTTCCTCTTCTCTTCAATTGGAATTAAATTAATCATGATAAAAATCTCCTAAAGCAAGACCAAGTGCTGTCGCAAAGGAAAGCGACTGTTTAAAATCTATTTCTGGTGCATATTTTTTTATATCCATAATATTAACCCAAACATTTGCCACATCAACTTGTGTTTTTATGGTAACAGAAAAATATTCAGAAAGACCTATTAAATTTGAATCTCCTCCACAAAGAATTATTTTTTTTATCGGTGGACGATCTTTATTTTCTTCGTCTTTGTGTGTATGCCAATATAAAAAGTGCCTAGATACTTCATCACATAAAACTGAAATACTATTCAAAAGAACTTGAAACATTTCCTTATTGGCAACATTACGTTGAAGCCCATAAGTTACTTTTAATTTTTCAGCTTCTTCAAAACTTATTTTGAAATTTTTCTGAATAGCACGAGACAGCATGACTCCCCCCACATCCAAAGTGGAAGTAAAAACAACAACTCCTTCAGAAATAACAGAAACACCTGTGCGATTATCACCAAAATCTACAATCATATAAGTTCCCAGATCTCCTTTTTTTACAACAGCACGACTGATGGCTTGTGCTTCTGGTTCAAAAGAAGATACTGACAAACCAGAATTTTTAAAAATGGATAAATAAGTCTCAATTATATTTCTTGGAATAACTGCAACCTGTAAATCAAAAGAAAGTTCATCTTCTTTAATGATTTCATAGTCAAAGATTGCATTTTGCGTCATTATCGGCACATGTTCCTCAAGAGAAAGCTCTATCCCCTCCCAAATACTTTTTAATCCTAACTTTTCTAATCTAAGTTTAAAAAGATAAATTTGTTCTTCTGGTAAAGAAACACGAACAGACTTCAACCCTTCTTCTTTCCGCAAAGAAGAGAGAATTTCTTCAAGACGTTTTGGTTCTTTTATTTTTCCTGATTCAATTATGCCAGGTGGTATTTTACGATCTCCATATCGTCCAACTTTTAAGCCATTTTTTGTAGCAACAAGTTCCACAAATTTTAACGATTCGTCCGAAATATCCAAACCGAAAGAAGGTTCAGCAAGAAAAGAAGGCGTTGGGAAAAATCTATAATATGAATTTCTAAACATTATATATATTATACGACAAAAGGGGCGCTTGCGCTATTAGCTTTTCTTATTTTTTATAGACTCTCGCCAAAATTGTAAAGCAATAGGAACAACTGAAATAAAAATTATAAAAATAACTATCGGTAAAATAAATTTATCTATATTTTTTACTGAATTACCTAAAAAGTATCCTGCAAACACCATAATTCCTGTCCAAAAAAAACCACCCAAAATATTCCAAAATAAAAAAATCTTATATTTCATTTTTCCTACTCCAGCCATAATCGGTGCAAAAGTTCGCACTATTGGTACAAAACGTGCAAGCGTTATGGTTTTATTTCCATGCTTTTCAAAAAAAACAGCCGTTTTTTCTAAATTTTTTTTATTCCAAAACAAAGAATCTGGTTTTGAAAAAATCCTATGGCCAATTTTTCTACCAAAATAATATCCTACAGAATCTCCTAATACTGCCATTATAAAAGAACCAATAAATAAAAAAACTACATTAAAATTTCCCATTGAAGCTAAAATCCCAGCAGTAAAAAGAAGTGAATCTCCTGGAAGAAAAAATCCAAAAAATAAACCTGATTCAGTAAAAACAAACAAAAAAATACCAACTAGTCCGATTGTTTGTATTAAAGGCATTATTTCAAATAAGTGCATAATATTATTTTGCTCTCGCGCCTACGGGAATGTCCTCGCTCGGCTCAAGTAAAGAAAACTTTCCATCACCTGCCTCGGCGCTGGACGGGTCAGTTGAAACAGCAAGTATCATCCCTTGGCTTTCAAAGCCTTTTATCATTCTTGGTTCTAAGTTTGCGACAAACATACATTTCTTCCCTACTAATAGAGAACAATCAGGAAAAAATAAAGAGATACCAGAAACAATCTGTCTTGGATTTTCTTCACCTAAATCAACTCTCAATTTTAACAACTTATCAGTATCAGGAATTTTTTCAGCTGATAATATTTTTCCAACGGCAATATCAACTTTTTTAAAATCTTCTATTGAAATCATTTTTGTAAATTTATTTTATCTAAATATCTTTGTAATATTAATGCTGCAGCAGATGCATCTATCCTTCCTGACTTTATTTGTTTTACTCTACTGTGTGATTGCGCATAGTGTGATCTTTTGTCCCCTTTCTCTGATTTTCGCGCTTCAACGGAAGTTAAAAATTCTTTCTGTTTATGAATTGGGAGCTTAAATCTTGATTCTAATTCTCCAATAAAAAGTTCAATTCTCGCAGACAAAGCATTTAATTTTCCTTTAAAATCAACAGACTCTCCAACTACAATCTCTGAAACATTTTCCTTTTTTAAAATATCTCCGATTACTTTAAAAGTATTTAAGTCGTTTGGAACTATCCCCTCTGGGAAGGCTAATGTGCTATTTTCGTCTGAAATTGCAACACCAATCCTCTTTGTTCCATAATCAATACCTAAAAATCTCATATTTTAATACTAGCACAAAAGATACTTTTCTGATATTATATAAGCATTATGATGTATTTAAATGGTAGTTTAAATTTAGTAATGATTTTATTAATAATTTGGACAATTGCATGGAAATGTTATTCCATTTGGATAGCTGCTAGGAATAATCACAAGAAGTGGTTTATCGCTTTGATTATTTTTAACACTGCAGGTATTTTGGATATGATTTACATTTTTTATGTTGCCAAAAAGAAATGGCCTGACGTAAAAAGAGCTTTCCTTGGAGTATTTTCAACTAAAACTCATTCTCCTAAAAAATAAATTCTAAAAAACACCCCGCGAATCGCGGGGTGTTTTAGTTTTAATTAAACTTGAAAAAAAACTTTAAATAAAGTATTGTCTATGTGTGGAGGGAGGCGTGGCTGAGTGGTTGAAGGCACTTGTCTTGCCACCGCCTTTGGCGGGGTCCCGCAGTAAGCGGGAAAAACTTAGATTATGCCTGACTACAAAGTCTATATTTTAAAAAGTTTAAATTTTAATCGTTATTATATAGGACATAGTGCGGATGTTAAAAAAAGATTATTCGAACATAATTTAGGAAGGGTTCGTTCAACAAAAGCATACAAACCTTGGAAAATAATTTATTCTGAGGTAAAGTCAAACAAGAAAGAAGCGTATGCTAGAGAAATGCAGATAAAGTCTTTTAAACATGGTGAAGCTTTTGAAAAATTAATAAAGAATTGTTCTTAGTGCGGAGGCGTGGCTGAGTGGTTGAAGGCACTTGTCTTGAAAACAAGAGACTCTTTACGGGGTCCGTGAGTTCGAATCTCACCGCCTCCGCACTGTGAATAATAATAATTTATTAAATAACAAAAATCTCACCGCCTCCGCAACGATTTATAGTATAATTCATAAATGAATCAAACTGAAATAGAAAACTTGGCTAAAATAATTTGGGATTATCATCACCTAAATCAAAAACTAGAAAAAGCTGATTGTATTTTAGTTTTAGGAAGTCATGATTTAAGAATTGCGGAACATGGTGCAAAACTTTTTCTAGAAGGCTGGGCTCCATTAATTATTTTTTCTGGTGGTCTTGGTCATCTTACTAAAGAAATTTGGAGTGAATCCGAAGCTGATCAATTCGCCCGTATAGCAATTAATATGGGGGTACCCAAAGAAAAAATTATAGTAGAAAACAAGTCTACAAACACTGGAGAAAATATTAAATTCTCTAGAGAATTATTAAAAGAAAAAAATATTGATCCAAAAAAATTTATTGTTGTCCAAAAACCATATATGGAACGCAGAACTTACGCAACATTTAAGAAAGTTTGGCCTGAAAAAGAATTTGTCGTAACCTCTCCACCTATTTCTTTTGAAAACTATCCTGATAAATTAAGAACCAAAAAAGACGTTATTGAAATAATGGTTGGAGACCTTCAAAGGATAAAACTATATGCTGAAAATGGATTCCAAATTCCACAAAAAATACCAGTTAATGTTTGGGATTCCTTTAAAAAACTAGTCAGGGCTGGTTATACTAAACATCTTGTTAAGGAAGATTGATTAAATATCATTATTTATTAACAAAACTGTCCCAACATCATACTAAATTGCTCTCAAAGAGTTTTTAGTTTTGCTATAATAAAAATATGAGCGAACTACAAAATAAATTAAACGCATTTAAACAAATCGTTATAAACAATTGTAATAATGAAAATTTTTCATATAGAGAGTGGTTTGTTAACGATCATTTAATAATTGTTGAAAAAATAGCAATGGAGCTTTGTGAAAAATATCCTAATGCCGACAAAGATATTGTTTTTGCTTTGGTGTGGTTTCATGATTTTGGAAAACCTATTGATGAAAAAAATGAGAGAGAAATTACAAAAACAAAAGGAGTAGAAGAAATGAAACAAATTGGTTTATCTCAAGAATTTATAGAGAAAGTTTTAGAATTTTGGACAAGAATGGAAATGAAAAATGAAATAGATATATCAAAAGAAGCTATAGAAGTTCAAATTGTAAGCACAGCAGATGGAGCATCACATTTTGTAGGTAAATTTTATTCAACCTATTTTGAAGATTTAAGCACAGAAGGTATAAAAAAGATAGAAAATGAATTAAGCGCAAAAATAACTCAAGATTGGGAACGAAAAATTGTATTACCTGAAACTAAAGAAGCCTTTAAAGAAAGATACTTAAAAGCATTAGAAATAACAGGAAAATATCCTGAAAAGTTTATTTCATAAAATGAAAAACACAGAAAAAGCATTTCTTTGGATAGTAAATATACTAAATAATAAAAATATACCATTCCAAATAAGTGGTGGTTTTGCTGCTAAGATTTACGGATCACCAAGAGAATTAAATGACATTGATATAGACATCCCCGATGAAAATTTTCCTGACATTTACGATGGAGTAAAACAATACGCAATCTATGGGCCAGAACATTATAAAGATGCCAAATGG
>JBAQNK010000086.1:0-2212 GCA_049303695.1 Minisyncoccia bacterium
CAAGTTTTAAAACTTGCTTTTGTTGGTTTGAAATTTCTAATATTTTTCCATGCTTTTATAAAAACTTCTTGAACTATGTCGGATGCATTATCTTTGCTGGTTAATCGTGCGACGTAGTTATAAAGTGAGGGAGTATATCTTTCCACTAACTCTTTAAATTTTTCTTTTTCTCCACTTTTATATAAAGCGATGATTTCTTCATCAGTTTTATCTGACATAAAATAAATATAACACAAAATTAGATTTTGCTCTTAGTAGTATATTTTTTCCAAAGCAGTAGCGTCATCTGGCATTTGTCCGTTTTTTAAGGCGTTGGTTATTCCGATATATTTTTTATAGTTTCCTTTGCCTTCCTTTTCTAATTCTTTGCTTATAATTCCTCTGGCACCATCGGAAATTAAAGTAACATGTTTTTTGCCGGAATTTACTTTACCTAGATTTATTCTTTTTATAAACTTTTTGAAATTTTCTTTTTTGTTAAAGTCTTTACCCATGCCGATTGGTTTGAGTTTTTCTATATATGCTTCCATATTTTCAATACCTTTTGGGTACATTCCTTCAAATCCTCCAATTTTTATTTGGTCACTTCCTTCATCGTAAATAACAAATGCTGTGTCGCCACTAATTATCATATTTAAAATCAAATCATTTTTATGATCTTTTTCCACTTCTGTTCTGATTAGCATTGTTTTTAGTTGAAATTGTGAATTATAAGTATCTTCAATTTTCGAAATGAAATCATCAACTTTAGATAGACCTTCTTCGTCTTCAGTGCTCAAAGATATCATTTTTTCCACAAATAGCTTTGCGTAGGACTGCGTAAGCCCATGACCTTGCACGTCTATTACAGTATCAATTTCTTTATTTCCAATTTTTTTGGTTTCCCAGCCGTCACCTCCATCGGGATTGTTTTTATTGGGAGTATAAATTCCATTAATTTTATGAAGTTCAGCTCGTTTTGTTTTGATATATTCAGGATCTATGATAAATTTAAAAATTTCTGTTGGACGTTCAAGTAAAATTTTATTTTTATTCAATTTTAATTGACCTTCATTGCGTCTTTTTGCGTCTGCGCTACCAGTATGATATTGCCCTATCTTATTTAATAATTCTTTTAGTTTATCTTCAATTTTAAAAAATTCATTTAAATTTTGTGCACCAGAAAAAGTATTTTGGCATTCAAGAAAATTTCTATGATTTTCAATAAAAAGTGTTATTTTTTTCTTTATTTCAAGAAGCGTGTCAGATTTTATCTTCTCTAAATTTATATTTTCTCCAGATCCAAGTTGTTCATTTCGTATGATAACTTCATCTTTTAGAAGATCCTTGGTCAGTTCAAATAATTTTTCTTTTGAACCTAAAACTTTTATGGCTTCTTTCGTAGTTTTTTTACTTAGACCTTTTTCAGTATCTGAAATAATTTCAGAGAATAAGAGCCTCTCATTAAGAGGGGAATGAATTATTTTACTTTCATTAATAAACTTTTTTTCAAAGTTAAAATCCATATTTGTATAATACCATAAAAAATAACATTTTGCAATGTGCCCCCGGTAGGAATCGAACCTACATCATAACTTCCGCAAAGTTACGTCCTATCCATTGAACGACGAGGGCAGAACCTTCTTTTGAAGATTAGCAGTTTTTACGAAAAAATCAAAATTTAAAAACCAAGAGATTCCATAATTTTTTCAGAAGGATTTTCTTTCATTTCTTCTTCAAGTACATTGTGTGCAAGCATTACTGATCGTATTTCTTCTCCTAAATCATTTTTAATGGGCATTGATATGATTGGGATAAACAATCTTTCTGATTTTATGAAAAGTGTAGGCCTTTGTCCGACTTGTATCCAAAATGCTTTAATGTTTTCAAAAGGGAAGAGTCGGTTTTTTATAACTAATCCTTTTGCATTTAATTCATAATAAATCATTTCAGGTTTTTTGATTGCAAAAAAACCAAGTAGCACTCCGCTTATAATGATAAGTATTGCAAAAAAATAATTTCCGTAAATTATTGTAGTGATAGAAACTGCCACGACTATAACACCAAGAGCCCAGAACCAATCTGTGCTTCTTTCTTTTTCTTCATATTCAAGAGCAGACCAATTTATTTTATCTCTGTCATTCACAGGTTAATTATACCTTAACACTTATTTTTAATCCACATATTAAACAGATATTTAACTAATTGATTCAATATCTACAATTTGATGTTC
>JBAQNK010000087.1:0-2364 GCA_049303695.1 Minisyncoccia bacterium
AGAAAAAAATACAACAGCAACTAATATCCCGTTTATAATTTTAGTTGTATTCCACTTATTTTTTCTTTTTTTATTTCTCATATTTAATTATAATTAGATTTCTAAAAACTATATTAATTATAACACGTTATTAAGTGTTCGCAATTTTGTATCAATGATAATATCTTTATTTCCTGAAAGAGAATTTGAAGATCCCGGCATAGGCAATACAATGGATGCATTGTTGCCATCCATGTCTTTAATATTTCCATCATTTAATGATAAAGAATCAGTTGAGAGATAATCTAGATCTGAAGAAAAATTACTTGGGTTGATATTATAAACAAAAATTAAAATATCTGAACCAGAACCACTTTTATAATAAGCTTCTGTTTCAGAAGGGTCGCCAGTTGCTATTAGAAGGGAAGGTGTACCTGTTACTTCTACTTTTTTATTAAACACAACATGAATTGTCATTGGACCTGTTCTGTATTTATTATTACGAACTGGGGAAGTAACATCAATAACAGTTGCTGTTCCTTGGATAGGTTCAACAAGAGGAATTAAGGGTTCCTCGATTATTGGGATTATTTCTTCAACTTTAGGCAATTCTTCTTCTTGTGGTGGAGTTGTTTCAAGAGGATCTTCAACGGGAGTTTCCTCTGTAGAAACTGGTATATCTGTTGGTGCTATCTCTATAATTTCTGTTGGTATTTCTTCTGTAATAACATTTTCTAAAACAGGGTCGGTAATTATTTCAGGCTTTTCTTCTATTATTTCTTCTTTATTTTCTTTCTGTTCGTTTTCATTATTATCTTTTTTTATTTCTTCATCTATTTTTTCATTTATATTTTTAAGCACATCTCCGACATCCTCTGGATTAAATTCAATTTTTGATAATTTTTCTATTAATGATTCATCTATTGGAGTAATTTCTTCTGCTTTTTCTTCTTCCAATGTTTTTTCTTCAGAAATTATTTCTGTTTCTAGTGTTTCTGTTATTTTTATTTTGTCTTTTTCTTGATTTTCATTTTCTTCTCCTTTTTTTTCTTTTTTGTCTTCTTTAGACTTATCTTTTTCTTCATTTTTTTCTTTAGCAGAATTTTTGATTTTATCGGTATCTTCTTTTTTGTCATTATCGGCTTGAACGAAATTTGGTTTAAAAAAATGAGAATTATAGGCAATTATTCCTAAAACTAAAATAAAAATATAAAATGTTGCGAGATGAATATGCTTATGATATTGGTTTTTATGCCAAAGAGAATACCAACTGACCTTTTTGCATAGGTTTTCATGACATTTAGAAAGAGAAATAAGCTCGTTTGGTTTCATGTTTTAAGTTTAGCATATTTTTTAAAAATTATGTTAAACTCAATAGACATATGCGCGAGTGGCGAAACTGGTAGACGTACTACCTTGAGGTGGTAGCGCCCGCAAGGGCATGGGAGTTCGAGTCTCCCCTCGCGCACATTTGATAATAGATTTATTAGTAAGGTTCTTAGGAATATAATTTGATATAATATTTTTATGCTTTACACACGAAAAGGGGACGATGGGACAACAAAAACATTCGGTTGCGATCAGCGCATTTCAAAAAGCTCAGCTATTGCTGAGGCTCTTGGCTCTTTAGATGAGGCGAATTCTTTTTTAGGTCTCTGTAAAATAAAATCAGAAAAGGAAAAACTTTTACTGCCTGATAATAATTCTGTTGCAAAAACAATTCACAATGTCCAGAAAAACCTTTTTATTATCCAAGCTGAAATTGCAGGGTCTCCAATGTCTATTGAAGAAAATAAAATAAAAGAAATGGAAAAGATTATTGATGATATAGAAAAAGAATTACCACCGATAAAATCTTTCTTTATTTCTGGTGGAGCAAAACTTGCTGCTTATTTTGACATAGCTCGAACAATTTTACGCCGTGCAGAAAGAAGAGTAGTTGAAGTTTCTGAAGAGAAAAAAGTAAAAGTCAGTGATTTCTCCAGTGCTTATTTGAATCGTCTTTCAAGCTTGCTCTATGCCTTAGCTAGATTTACTAATCATAAGTTCGGTATAAAAGAGGAAAGTCCTGACTATGAGTAATTTTTACGCACAAACAGTATCAGAAGTTTTTGAAAAATTAAATTCCAGTGAACATGGTTTGAGTGATAAAGAAGTAAAAAAACGTTTTTTAGAATTTGGTCCAAATAAATTTGCTGAAGCAAAAGTAGATAGCATTTTTTCTATTTTTATTCGTCAATTTAAGAGCCCTCTTATTTATATTCTTTTTTGCGCAAGTATAATTATGTTTTTAATAGGAGAGGAAATTGATGCGTATATAATTTTATTCGTACTACTGTTTAATTCTTTTATTGGAACATTCCAAGAAGGAAAAGCTCAAAATAC
>JBAQNK010000088.1:0-1772 GCA_049303695.1 Minisyncoccia bacterium
ATGCTTCAACAAAAATGTTGAATTACAATTCTGTTTTAGATGAAAATATTAAAATTAAAGAAATAATGGGAAGAATGAAAGCTGGGCAGATGACTTTGGCTGGCATTTTATCTAAACCAAATCAATCACCTTATGACACTCTTATCATTGACACAGGGGAGAAAGAAGGAGTTCTAGTCGGACAAAGAGTTTTTGCTTTTGGAAATATTCCAATTGGGCGAATAACTGATGTATTCCCTAGTTCTTCAAAAGTTGTTTTATATTCAAACCCAGGAGAGAAAACAGATGTCGTAGTTTCTGGTAAAGACATTTATCTGCAAGCTATTGGTCGTGGGGGAGGAAATTTTGAAATGACTTTGCCGAGAGATTTTGTTTTAGATTTAGGAACAGAAATAATTTTACCAGGGATTACTCCTTATGTTTTAGGCACAGTTGCAACGATAATTTCTGATCCGCGTGATTCTTTCCAAAAAGCATTGCTTGTAAGTCCAGTGAACATACAAGAAATAAAATTCGTTGAAGTGGAACAGTAAAAAATAGAAAACCCACCGAAGTAGATTTTCTACTGGTGGGTCAATTTTTTTGTTTTCCTGAATTTTTTAATTTCATGTATCTGGTTAAAACCTTACTTAACTCTTTTGCTTTAAATTTACTGGTAAAGAATACAAAAGAATAGCTAGAGTCGTGTGGTGATACAAATAAGTTTTTTTCATTACATTCTGTGGGTAATTCCATACCCCATCTTGTAAAGTGTTCATTGAATTCAAGAAAATTAATTTTTGTAAATCCCGATGCTTTATGATCAATATCATGCACCATTAACGTGTATAAATTACCACTTTCTGAAAGAGCTGTAATTATAGAACCACTTGTTAGTGATTTTAACGAAGTAATGTTTTTTGTCTTCATATTTTTATTTTTTAGTATTTTAAATGAGCTGAATTACTTTAGAGAATATGATAAATAATAAGAAAAGTCAAGAGATGATAAAATCGTTATTTTTGTTATACTTTTTACGTGCAATTTAAAATTCAAAAAAAGTTAAAAGATAATTTAGGAAGAGTTGGGGTTTTGGAAACTCCGCACGGGGTTATTGAGACGCCGGCTTTTGTCGCTGTGGGAACTAAAGCAACTGTGAAGTCTTTGACTCCAGATCATGTGAAAGAAGTTGGGACGCAAGTAGTACTTGGAAATACTTATCACTTATATTTACAACCTGGAGATGAAATAGTTCGCGATGCGGGTGGAATAGGGAAGTTTATGAATTGGAGCGGGCCTACAATGACGGATTCTGGAGGATTTCAAGTGTTTTCATTAGGAGTTGCTTATGGTAAAGATATTTCAAAAATAACGAAAATAACCGATCCGACGCTGATGATTCCAGAGCGCTTTGATGATTCTGATGCCCCTAGGCTTGCAAAAATAGGCGCTGACGGTGTTTCTTTTAAATCACACCTTGATGGATCAATTCATTATATTACTCCCGAGAAATCAATTGAGATTCAACACAATTTAGGGGCTGATATAATTTTTGCTTTTGATGAATGCACTTCACCAGCAGAAGATTTGAGATATCAAGAAGAAGCACTTGAACGCACACATCGTTGGGCAGAAAGATGTTTAATTGAGCACATTCGTTTGGGGGCAGAAGAAAATTCATCTTTTATGGGGTCGCTGTCTCCGCGTGCTCGCGGAGCGCTGCCTCTCGGCTCGTCAGCCTGCGAGACACCCCATAAAAGAGAATTTTCTCCTGCGTTGTTTGGGATAGTGCA
>JBAQNK010000089.1:0-1645 GCA_049303695.1 Minisyncoccia bacterium
TATCTCCTGTTAAATCAGTTGTTGTATATTTTACATCTTCAGCTGTTGCTCCTGATTCAGCGTATACATCTTCAAAAGCAATAGTCATGTTTTCATCACCAGTTAAGGTTACAGTTGGAGCATCGTCGGTAATTGTTAAACTACCTATAACAACTCCAGTATTACGAATAGTATTAATATTTGAATTTGTAATAGTTACATTTCCACCGTTACCAAAAAAATAATATCCATAACCACCATAAGCATTTATTCTACCTTGTAAATTCGAATTCTCAACAATTACATTACCACCGTTTCCTCCATTTTCACTGTATGAATATCCACCATAAGCTGCAACACTATCACCATCAATCGGATCTGTTAAATCAGAAACTGAATTTCTTATAGTAACACTACCACCATTTCCGCCATTTTCACTTCCATATGTTCCACCACCATTAGTAACTAAAGTATTATGAAAAGTTGAATTTTCAATAAGAATATTTCCACCAGATCCTGGTATTCCTGAGTATGATGAACTCCCAATTGATTGCACCTTCTCAATTATGTTTGAATTTCTAACAGTTATGTTTCCACCATTTCCCCCACTCCCACTAGAAGAACTACCCCCAATGGATTGAAGAGAAGACCCAATAAGTAAAGCATTCTCAATAGTAAAATTAAAACCATTTGTTCCATTGCCTCCTCCGATACCATTTGTTCCATTCCCAGAGACAATTGTATTTATTGAAAAACCATCAGCATCAATAGTTATGTTATTTGCATAAATAATACAAGTACTACCATTAAGATCACCCGTTAAAACATATGTGTGATCAGCTTGATTTAAAATACCACCAAACATATCTACACAAGCATCAGCTTTTACTGTTTTTACCATGACACCAAAATAAAAAACAGCTCCAATTACTAAGAAATAAAATACACGATATGTTTTTTTGACTTGTACTACCATAATTTTTATAAAATAATTTTATTTATACTTTTTAATAATGTGTTTCAATTCTTTCTCTTTAAAATTATATCAGAATTATAATTTAATTGTTATTTTTTGATACAAAAATCTCACTAAATAAGCAGTTAAAGTTCCTAAAATAAAACCTCCTAAAATATCAATTGGAAAATGAACTCCAGCAGCTATGCGAGCTATGCCTATTAATAGAGCAAAAAACATAAACACATATCCAGCTTTTTTGTGACTAAAAAATATAGCAAAAGCTAAAGCCATAAAGGACGCAGAATGGCCAGAAGGAAAAGAAAAATTAACTTTTTCTAAAAGAGGAACTACCTCTTGAAAAACATAATTAGGTCTTGGAGCTCCTATTATTATTTTCAAAATGGGAGCCACACAAAGCCAAGTAAAAATTGCAGTGAAAAATACTAAAATAATTTCTTTCCACTTTTGCGCAAAAATTTTAAAAGGATTTTTTGATGGTAAAACATCATGATGAAAAAGTAAAAATATTCCTGCAAGCAATATTACAATGTATGGAAAAATATCAGCAGTAAAAACAATTAATTTATCAAAAAAAAGTGATCTATGAGCTAAATTATAAAAAAAGAAAAAAATAAAATTATTCATGTTTATTTTTAGCAACACTAAGAACATTACTAAAAAGCATAGCAATCGTAATAGGCCCCACTC
>JBAQNK010000090.1:0-5281 GCA_049303695.1 Minisyncoccia bacterium
TGAAATTGTTTATCAGTCATTATCAATATAATACTAAACATAGTATTTAGAAGCAATCTCTTTGATTTCTTTAATATGCTAAAATAAAAAACATGGAACAAAAACCAAAATTAAATGTCTCAGGATATAGAGGAATATGGAATAAAGATTTAGATGAACAAATTGCTTTTAATTTCGGACAAGCTTTTGCAAAAATGATTAAAGCCCAAAATGGCAGTAAAATTTTAATCGGAAGAGACGCCCGTAAAACTGGACCACAAATTTTTGAAGCCATTAAACTAGCATTAGAAAAAGAAAATATAAAATATGAATATGCTGGCATCATCCCTACCCCATCAATACTCCTATTGGTTAAAAAACTTTCTTTTGATGGAGGAATAATGATAACTGCTTCACACAATCCACCTGAATATAATGGATTAAAATTTATAAATAAAAGAGGATTGTTTGCTACTCAAAAAGAGATAGAAGAAATTGAGGAAAATAGAAAAAATCTGATTAAAAATCAAGAAAACTTTTTACAAGTTGAAAATGAAAATTATGATAATTCAGATTACAGAAAAATACACATTGATGAAGTCTTAAAAAATATAGATGTTAATCTAATAAAAAGTAAAAAATTTAAAGTAGCCCACGATCCGATAAATAGCGCAGGAAGTATCATTACAAAAGAATTATTAGAAAAACTTGGTTGCGAAGTTTTCCAAATCAACGGAGAACAAAATGGAGAATTCGCACACGAACCAGAACCAATATTAAAAAACTTAGGACAACTTGCTAAAGCAGTTTCTGAAAATAATTCGAATATAGGATTTGCTCAAGATCCAGATGCTGACAGACTAGTATTGGTAAATGAAAAAGGACAAATATTAAATGAGGAGTACACTCTCGCACTTGCTGTAAAAAATGTATTATCAAAAAATCCAAGTGACGTAGTTGTAAATATGTCTACTTCAAGAATGTCTGAGGACTTAGTAAATAATTATGGTAAAAAAATACATAGAACAAAAATCGGCGAAGCAAACGTCGTAGAAAAAATGATGGAAATTGGTTCAATTGTCGGAGGAGAAGGAAATGGTGGAGTTATATACTTCCCTATAAGTTCTTCAAGAGACAGTCTCGCAGGAATAGCTTTTATTCTTGAACTTATGGCAAAAGAAAATAAACCTATTTCCGTAATTATAGATGACCTACCAAAATATATCATAAAAAAAGATAAAATTACTTTTTCTGGTGATTTAAACTTACTTTACGATAGTTTGAAATCAGAATTCAAAAATGTCACTGTTGATACTTTAGACGGAGTAAGATTCGATTGGCCAGATTCTTCTTGGATTCATATAAGACCATCAAATACAGAACCAATAGTACGCATAATTGGAGAAGCTAAAGACGAGAATCGTATAAATGCTCTATTTAAACAGGTTAAGTTGACTTTAAACCCATAATGAGCTAAACTCTCCATAGCTAAAATATTATTTAGATCAATTGCGTGAAAGAATAAACAATCAAATAAGAGCCCAAGAACTTCGTGTTTTGGACGATGAAAATAAAAACCTAGGTGTTTTAAGCATTAGAGACGCTCTGGAACTTGCTCAAAGCAAGAATTTAGATTTGATTGAAATAAATCCAAATGCCAATCCCCCAATTGCAAAGATAATGAATTTTGGCAAATACCAATACGAGGCAAGTAAAAAACTTAAAAAAGCAAAAGCAGGGTCAAAACCAACAGAAACAAAGTCCATCCAGATTAAAATTGGTACTGGAGATCACGATCTTGAGCTTAAAGCAAAAACTGCTTCAAAATGGTTGAAAGAAGGACATAGAATAAAAATAGAACTTTTCCTTTCAGGACGAACAAAATACATGGATGAAAAGTTTTTAAGAGAAAGATTAGACAGAGTTCTTCATCTAATCACAGAAGATTACAAAGTTTCAGATTCATATAAAAAAGGGCCAAAGGGATTATTTATAACAATAGAGAAAGCAAAATAATAAAATGAAAACAAATAAATCATATACAAAAAGATTAAAGCTTACAAAAAACGGAAAGATACTATCTCGTAAGCCAGGTTTTAATCATTTTAATGCAAAACAATCACGCACTACTCAATTAGCTGGTCGCAAAGGTAGTACTTTTACAATCAAAAATAAACCAAAAAGTCATTTATTGCCTTTCAGTTAATATTTGATAATTTTATAAACTTTTAAATTTAAACAACATGACAAGAGTAAAAAAGGGAGTACATGCATTAAAGAGAAGAAGAAGCATTCTAAAGCAAACAAAAGGGATGCGCCATGGTAGAAGTACCAAGGAAAGACAAGCAAAAGAAGCTTTATTACACGCAGGAAATTATTCTTTCGCCCACAGGAAAGATAAGAAATCTCACAATAGAAAGCTTTGGAATATTAAAATAAATGCAGGAAGTCGTGAACTTGGAATGTCTTATTCAAAAATGATCGGAGCTTTAAAGAAAAAGAAAATAGAGTTAGACAGAAAAATCCTTGCAGACTTAGCTGAAAATCATCCTGAAGTTTTTGCAAAAATTCTTGCAAGCATAAAATAAAAAGATTAAATTTAAAAATCCCCTTAACGGGGATTTTTAAATTTTGAATTCTTCTATTTTATATTTTTTAACAGTGTTTATAATGTCTGTAACAATCTTTTTTGGATCTTCCCCTATAACAACCTTTTCATTTGGGCGATGACTTTTATCTAGAATTTCTTTCAACTCCCCTCCCATTTCCCAAGGACCTTCAAAAATACCAATGACTTTTCCATCTTCAAACGCAATAGTAAATTCATGAATTGTTCCTATGCGTCCACAACCACAAATAACAGCGTCAGTAGAACGAGTAAGTAATAAATCTCGTCCAGGATAACCAAAGCCTGTATAAACTATCAAATCCATGTAATCAAGAGGAAGTTTATAAACTTCCACATGTTCTTTTTCAGAAGCTGCTGGAGAAAAACCAATTGATAGCCCACCAACTTCTTTTGCTCCCATCGCTGCCCAAAGAGGAAAACCTGTAGTAGCTCCTGTGACTAAAACAGCTCCTTGACGAGCAATTTCACGTCCAAGTTCTTTTGCTTTTTCAAGTGCACCAAGTCCGCAATGACCCGTTTCAGCCGCGCCAGAAACACAGATTTTAATCTGATGATGTCCGTGTTTTGTATAAGGATTTACTGATAATGCATCCATAATTAATATTATACACTAAGTTAACAAGGAAGAGAAACGCTGTCCCCTAGATCTGGAGCAGATGCGTCTACACCCAAATTATCTCTAATTTTTTGTACTAAAAACATTGATGATTTTGGTTCGCCCATAACCACAAAAACTTTTCTTAAAGTTTCTGCAGTACTTTCAACAAAATCAATTAAATTATCTGAATCTTTGTGCCCTGAATATCCATTAATTGTAACAACTTTTGCACGAACAACTACATCTTCTCCTGAAATGTGTACTGTCTTTACTCCTTCTTGAATCAAACGACCCGGAGTACCCACAGACTGATATCCAGTCAACAAAAGAGTATTGTTGGGATCAGGCAGATAATGTTTTTCATGATGAACAATTCTTCCCCCTGAGGACATCCCCGAACCAGCAATAATTACTTTTGGATTTGGTACTGTATTAATTAATTTTGACTCTTCTGATCTTAAGGTAGAATGAAGGCCAGAAAAATTAAATATATATTTATCTTCTGACATCACTTCTTGAGCATTTTCATTCAAATAACTTTTATATTGTTTAAAAATTTCTGTTAAACGAATGGCAAGCGGAGAATCAAAGAAAATAGGCATAACGGGAACACGATTATTTTCAACCAATTCATTAAGTTCAAATAAAAGTTCCTGAGAACGTTCAAGTGAAAAAGTAGGAATAATTAAAGTCCCTTTTGCTTTATAGTTGTTTTCAATTGTTGCTTCTAATAATTTTCTACGATCATTCCTAGATTCATGATTTCTATCTCCATACACACTTTCCATTATCAAATAATCAACATCATTTAATTTTTCAGTGTCAGGAAGTAATGGTGATGGACTATTCCCTAAATCTCCTGTAAATACAATCTTCTTTTTATTATAAATAAATTCAACCATAGCAGACCCTAAAATATGTCCCGCATCAAGAAAAGAAACTTCTAAATTTTCAGAAAGTTTTATTTTTTCATGATAACCAAAACCCTGCCACAAAGACAAAGCTAATTTTATATTTTCTTCAGAATAAATTTTATCAAGTTTAAATTCTCTGTTTTTAGAAAGGATCGCAGAGGTATCATCAAGCATAGGGCTTGCAAGAGCTTTGGTAGGTAAGGTTGAATAAATCACTCCACGAAAACCGTCATTGACGAGCTTAGGAACTTTTCCCAAATGATCAATATGAGCATGAGTTATAAAAAGAATATCTATCTCTTTTGGATCATAAGAAAAAGGATCCCAGTTTATATCGTCGGCTAATTTAGTCCCTTGTGTAAGACCACAGTCAACTAAAATTTTCTTATTATCAACTTCAAAAAGAAAGTTTGCACCTGTCACTGAACCCGTTCCTCCACAAAACTTTATTTTAACAATCTTTTCCATTCTTTAATTATATCTTATTTTCTATTTTATAGACAATTCTTTTTAAGAAGTAAACAATAGAAAGACCACCACCAGCTAAATCAAAAAACATATCAGAAACAGTGTCTAATGTATTGAAAGGATTTTGAGATATATTTTTATCAACTAAAATTTCAAATATTTCCCAAAAAAATCCAATAAATAAAACCCCTATAAGTACCTTTAAAATAAAACTTAAATTAAATTCTTTTAAAGATAAAAGATATATAACAGCAAGACCAACCCAGAATCCCCCTAAAAGGTGCATAGGCATATCAAACCACCAAATACTGGAATACCAGTAAAATTTCATCGCAATATAATTTAACGCAAAAATTACAATAATTAAAGACGTTAAACGCACTAAAAGTTTTTTTCTGTTCATTTAAATAATTTTAAAATACCCTTAGAAGAAAAAATCCGCATGAAGCGGAATCTTTTCTTAGGACTATTTTCAATATATTACCATAGCTAAAAGCTACGTGGGTATCAGACATAAGAGGCCAAGGCCAAATGTGATCGAGATTCCCAAAAATTATTGTTCTAGGTAATAATTGAAAATAACCCTACTAAAATTGTATCTTATCTAAAACTTTTTGCAATATTTTTTTTCCAAAAAACCACAAAAATTAGATAAAAACAAGTATGCCAAAAACACCTTTAAAAAAGCCCCTT
>JBAQNK010000091.1:0-3575 GCA_049303695.1 Minisyncoccia bacterium
AGCTTCATACTCGTGTTTTTGTAAATTCACATGGATTGCCAACATACGAGACGAAAGAACTTGGTCTAACTGAGCTTAAATTTAAAAAAGAAAATCCAGATATTTCCGTAGTTGTAACAGCAAATGAACAAGAAGAATATATGAAAGTTGTTAAAAAAGCTTTAGAAATAATAAAGCCAGAAATTGCGCAAAAGTTAAAACACATAGTTCATGGAATGATGCGCCTTTCAACGGGGAAGATGTCTTCTAGAAAAGGAAATGTCATAACAGGTGAATCACTTTTAGATGATGCAGAAAAAGAAATCGCTGGGAAAATAGCTGACAGAAACTTTACAGAAGAAGAAAAAATAAAAATTGCGTCTGATGTCGGAGTATCAGCTCTTAAATATTCTATTTTAAAAAGTGCCATAGGGGGAGATATTGTTTATGATTTTGAAAAATCAATTTGCTTTGAGGGAGATTCTGGTCCATATTTGCAATATTCTTATGCGCGGGCAAAATCAATTTTGGAAAAAGCATTAGAGGAAAAAATTGTTTCTGGTTTTGAAAATATTCCCAATGAACTTTTTGAGATAGAAAAATTAATTTGTCGTTTCCCAGAAGTTGTTTTACATTCAGCTGAGGAATTTGAACCGCATTATATTGCAAATTATTTGGTAGAACTTGCCCGTTCTTTCAATGGTTTTTATGGAAATACCAAAATTATAGATAAAGATGATCCTGCTTCTTCTTATAAGGTTGCTTTAACTGAAGCATTTTCTATTGTTATGAAAAGTGGTTTAAATCTTCTTGGAATCAAAGCTCCAGAAAAAATGTAAAAAAAAGAGCCTTTCTTGGAAGAAAGGCTCAGTCTGGGGAATTGCTGAAATTTTAATTAAATCTTTTTCCAATTACTGTCGGTCACATATCAATTGGGATTTAAAACCTTTTTATGGTCCGATTAGCGTTGACCATAAAGGTGATTTCTTTTTATCTAAGATGAAAAGTGCAATTCAACTCTATAATATAACTTTTCTTTCAAAATACAAACTTTTTTGCTAGTATAAGAAATATGTCTGAAAATAAATTAGAGAAATCTGAATCAGCTCTTAGAGAAGAGCATGTTTTAGAATTTTGGAAACAAAATGAAATTTTTGAAAAATCCTTAAAAAAAGAAGCTCCAAAAGGAGAGTTTGTTTTTTTTGAGGGTCCACCTACAGCGAATGGTAAACCGGGGATTCATCACTTGGAGGCAAGAGCTTTCAAAGATGTTATTCCACGTTATAAAACTATGCGTGGTTATCATGTTCGTAGAAAGGCTGGTTGGGACACTCATGGATTGCCTGTAGAACTTGAGGTAGAAAAAGAACTTGGTTTGAAATCTAAAAAAGAAATTGAAGAATTTGGAATTTCTGAATTTAATCAAAGATGCAAGAAAAGCGTTTGGAAATATTTAGATCTTTGGAATGTTTTTACTGAAAGAATAGGTTTTTGGGTAGATCAAAAAGATCCATATATAACTTACGATAAAAATTATATGGAATCTGTTTGGAATGTAATTAAGAAAATTGATGAAAGAAAACTTTTGTATAAAGATTACAAAGTTGTTCCTTGGTGTCCTAGGTGCGGAACAGGACTTTCTTCTCATGAACTTGCACAAGGTTATAAAGATGTAAAAGATTTGTCTGTTTATGTAAAATTTAAAGTTAAAGGGCAAGATAATACTTTCGTGCTTGCTTGGACGACGACTCCGTGGACATTACTCGGCAACGTTGCCCTTGCTGTTGGAGAAAAAATTGATTATGTAAAAATATCTTTGAATGGAGAATTTTTGATTTTAGCGAAAGCGAGACTTTCTGTGATTGAAGGCGAATATGAAATTGTAGAAGAAATGAAAGGTAAAGATTTGCTTGATTTAGAATATGAACCTCTTTATCCATATTTAAAAGAAAATATTTCTGGAACAGAAAAAGAAAAATTAAATAAAGCTTATAAAATATATCCTGCAAGTTTTGTTACTACTGAAGATGGAACTGGAGTTGTGCATACCGCTGTTATGTATGGAGCAGATGACTTTGATCTTGGTACTAAAATCGGTTTGCCGAAGTTCCACTTAGTTGGTGATGATGGAAATTTCTTGAATTTTACTGGCCCTTTTGCTGGTAAATTCGTTAAAGATGAAAATACTGCTGTAGATATAATTAAAGATTTAGCAGGCCGCGGAATTTTATTAAAGAAAGAAAAATATGAGCACTCTTATCCACATTGTTGGCGTTGTAAAACTCCGCTTATTTATTTTGCGCGAGATTCTTGGTATGTGCAGATGTCAGTTCTTCGCGATGAGCTTGTAGCTGAAAATCAAAAGATAAATTGGGAACCTGAATATACTAAAGAAGGACGTTTTGGTGAATGGCTTCGTGAAGTTAAAGATTGGGCTATTTCTCGTGAAAGATATTGGGGAACTCCGCTTCCTATTTGGATTTGTGATGATTGTGGGGAGCATCATGTTGTCGGAAGTGTGGAAGACATAAGAAAGAATGTTAAAAAATCTGGAAATAAATATTTCGTAATGCGTCATGGTGAAGCAGAAAATAATGCTTTAGGTATTTATTGTTCAGATAAAGATAAATATCATCTTACAGAAAAAGGGCGTGGACAAGTTAATGAGACAGCTAAAGATTTGGAAAATAAAAAAATAACGACTGTATTTTGTTCTCCAGTTTTACGCACAAAAGAAACCGCAGAAATTGTGGCAAAATATATTGGTTTTCCAGTAGATAAAATTATTTATGACGATAGAATTAGAGAATTAGAATTCGGAGATTTTTCTGGACATCCTGTGGATGAATTTTGGAATTTTATTGAAAGTAAAGATTGGAGTTTTGATTCTAAGATTCCAAATGGAGAAAGTCATCAAGATGCAAAGAATCGTTTTGGAGAATTTCTTTATGATATTGATAAAAAATATGCAAATGAAAATATACTTATTGTTTCACACGGCATAGCAGTTGAGATTATTCCAACCATTATAGATGGATCTGACAGTAAGCAATCTTCAGAAACAATTAATTCATTATTAAAAAATAAACCTGCTTCACTCCACCAAGAACATGATTTCGTTCCTTTGCCTCATAATGATGAATATGAACTTGATTTACATAAACCTTATGTGGATGATGTAAAACTTGTTTGTCGTTGTGGTGGAAAGATGAATAGAGTGAAAGAGGTTATGGATGTTTGGTTTGATTCAGGTTCAATGCCTTTTGCTCAAGATCATTATCCCTTCGATTTTGCTCAGGGCAAGCCGTTTGAAAATAAAGAAATTTTATATCCAGCCGATTTTATTTCAGAAGCAATAGATCAGACACGTGGTTGGTTTTATACATTGCTTGCTGTCGGAGTCTTGATGGAGAGAGGCACTCCTTACAAGAATGTCATTTGTCTTGGGCATATCTTAGATGGAGAAGGTAAAAAAATGTCTAAATCTATCGGCAATGTGATTGATCCTTGGATTATGATAGAAAAATACGGAGTGGATACTCTTCGTCTTTGGATGTATTCGGTAAATCAGCCCGGAGAGTCAAAGAATTTTGACG